>CACYDB010000181.1 GCA_902773035.1 uncultured Ruminococcus sp.
GTCAACGCGGAGACCGTCGAGGTGGAACTTGTTGAGCCAGAAAAGTCCGCTCGCGATAAGGAAGTTTCTTACCTCGTTGCGCTCGTAGTTGAAGATGAATGTGCCCCAGTCGGGATGCTCGCCGCGGCGCGGGTCGGGATGCTCATACAGGCATGTGCCGTCGAAGCGTCCGAGTCCGTGACTGTCCTTGGGGAAGTGAGCGGGTACCCAGTCAAGAAATACGCCGATGTTCTTCTCGTGCATCTTGTCGATGAAATACATAAAGTCCTGAGGTGTGCCGAAGCGAGAGGTGGGGGCGAAGTAGCCCGTAACCTGATAGCCCCAGCTTCCGTCAAACGGATGCTCAAGAATACCCATAAGCTCGATGTGGGTGTAGCCCATATCTACAACGTAGTCGGAAAGCTTGTCCGCAAGCTCGCGGTATGTCAGGAAGGAGCCGTCCTCGTGCTGACGCCATGAGCCGAGGTGAACCTCGTAAATAGCCATCGGCTTTGTGTTGTAGTCGGAGATCTTACGCTCCTCCATCCATTTGTCGTCCTGCCACTCGTAAGAGTTGAGGTCGTTGACGATTGAAGCGTTGTCGGGACGCATCTGCTGTGTATATCCGAAGGGGTCGGTCTTGTCTACGCAGAAGCCGTCTACGGTCTTAACCTGGAATTTGTACATCTCGTTCTCGCCGATACGGGGAATGAAGATTTCGTGTACGCCTACCTGGCTTACCTTGCTCATCATATGGATAGCGGGATCCCAGTTATTGAACTCGCCGATAACCGAAACGCGCTGAGCGTTGGGCGCCCATACGTTGAACAGTACGCCTTCTACGCCGTTGATAGTCTTTTTGTGAGCGCCGAGCTTTTCGTAAAGGTCATAGTGAGTGCCCTGTCCGAAAAGATATCCGTCAACCTCGGAGAACTGAGTCGGGAAGAAGTTACTGTCCTCGTTCTCGTAGTAGTTGCCTTCCTCGTCCCACGCGCGATAGTAGTAGTTGAACACTCTGTCGGTGTGGATGTTGGCGGCAAAAATACCCTTCTCGTGAACAAGGAACGCGCGGTGGATCTCGCCTGTATCCTTGTTGACAAATTCTACGGAGTTGCACTGCGGCAGATATACGGCGATACGCAGACCGTATTCCGTGAAATGCGGTCCCAGAAGTCCTCGCGGCATATTGTTGTACATATATGCAACCTGTGTGAGATACTCCTCGTTAAAAAGTTTCCTCATATTGTAATCAATTTCCATAACCAAGCCTCATTTCTGCTGTGAAATTACAATATAATAGCGTGCACAATCCGCCAAAATAGCTACCTAGTGCATTTTACTATATTTATATAAAAATTATATAATAATTTGGTATAGTTTTCTATAGTCACTTGACTAAAAAAGTCGTTTATGCTACTATAATACTAAAAGTGTCTATTAAAAGGAGAATTTCTTATGGATTTACGCGTGAAACGCACTCAAAAAAGCATAAAAGACGCGTTTTTTGAACTCAGAAAGAAGAAAAGTATCGACAGAATAAGCGTAAAAGAACTCAGCGAGCTGGCGATGATCAACAAGGCGACCTTTTATCTTCACTACAGCGACATCTACGACCTCTCGGAGAAGCTGGAGGCGGCGCTTATCAGGAGGATAATCAACGATATCAGAGTCAAGGGCTACCTGCGTACTCGCAGCGATATCTTCGCCCTCAACGACACGCTGAGCAAGGCGATCATTTCCTACCGCGACGAAATCAGAACGCTGTACTCGGGCTTTGAGAACAACCGATTTATAGATCACCTCGAGGATAAGCTCAAGGAGTATATTTTTACGACCTTCTCCCAGTTTCACAACACGCCCGAGGATAACATAATCCTGACATTTTTGATCCAGGGCTCGTACCACGCTCATATCCGCAACAACAGGTACAACGACGAGCTTTTGCGGAAAACTACCTCCGAGCTCTTCTCAAAGCTCACGGTTTGAGCAGATTATACAACAAAACGGCTCTGCGGCGCTAAAAATTTCACTTGCTTTAAAGCCTGAAAAATTATACAATATAATATGGATGTTTTGAAATTAAGGAGGAAATCCAATGTTAAAGAAAATTTTGTGCGGAGCGCTGTGCGTAGCCTTAGCTGCTTCATCAGCTGTTTTCGTAAGCGCCGCCGATGGCAAAAGTCCTGTCGGAGCTTCAAACAGCTACACAAACGCCTCGCAGAATATTGACACTCAGCGCGGCTACGACGGCAAGGACCTCGGCGCGACTTACTCAAAGTCGGGCACGACCTTTAAGGTATGGGCTCCGACGGCGACCTCGGTCAAGGTCAACCTTTATTCGTCGGGCAGCGGCGGAAACAAAATCAGCACGACAAATATGAACTACAATTCGTCCAACGGCGTATGGTCGGCGACTGTAAGCGGCGATCAGAAGAACAAGTTCTACACCTACACCGTATCGGCGAAGAACGTTCTCGGTCAGAATGAGCAGACTAACGAGACTCAGGATATCTACTCGGTCGCGACAGGTATCAACGGCAGACGTTCTCAGGTTGTAAACCTCGACGACACTGACCCGTCAGGCTGGGACAAGGACGCTCACGTCCTGCTCGAAAAGAACACCGATTCTTACGTCTGGGAGGTTCACGTCAAGGACTTCTCGTGGGACAGCAAGTCGGGCGTTTCAAACAAGAACAGAGGTAAGTTCCTCGCCTTCACCGAGACGGGCACGACTCTTAACGGTCAGGGCAAGACCAAGACTATGGTTGACTACCTCAAGGAGCTCGGCGTTACAACTGTTCAGATCACTCCGTTCTACGACTTCGGCTCAATCGACGAGGGAGGCTCGGACTCTCAGTTCAACTGGGGCTATGACCCTGTAAACTACAACGTTCCCGAGGGCTCCTATTCCTCAAACGCGAGCGACGGCAACGTTCGTATAAAGGAATGTAAGCAGATGATTCAGGCGCTCCATAAGGCAGGACTCTCCGTCGTTATGGACGTTGTATATAACCACACCTTCTCAGCTCCCGACTCCTCATTTGAGAAGTGCGTGCCTAACTATTACTATCGTATGCAGGCTAACGGCAAATACTCCGACGGCTCAGGCTGCGGAAATGAAACCGCCTCCGAGCGCAGAATGTTCAGAAACTTCCTGATCCAGTCCTGTATGTACTGGGTCAATGAGTACCACATCGACGGCTTCCGCTTTGACCTTATGGGAGTTCACGATGTTGAGACTATGAACCTTCTGAGAAAGGAAATGGATAAGGTTGACCCGAGACTCACTATCTGGGGCGAGGGATGGACAGGCGGAAGCTGTACCTATCCCGACAAGACCTGCACAGGTCAGACCTTCAAGCCTGCCGACCGCTTCTACTCCGCTGACTTACACGAGAGAATCGGTATCTTCAACGACGGTCTCCGCGACGCTATCAAGGGCGCCGTATTCAACGACTTAAAGAGCAAGGGCTGGGTTCAGGGCGACGCCAAATTCGCCAACGATATCAACGAGGGCGCTCAGGGCAACACCGTCGGAACTCACGATCCCAAAACATATCAGTGGACTTCAAAGGCTCCCTCGCAGACAGTAAGCTACGTTTCCTGCCACGATAACCAGACTCTCTGGGACAGACTCGCGGTATCTCAGGGAATAACAAGCTTCCGTCAGAGAAACGATAAGCTTGTCGCTCAGAACAAGCTTGCGGGCGCGATTATCAATATGTCGCAGGGTATTTCGTTTATGCTCGCGGGCGAGGAAATGGGCCGTTCAAAGGATAACGACGACAACAGCTACAAGTCCTCCGCGACGCTGAATATGATCGACTGGAGCCTCGCTCAGACTAACGCGGATATTGTAAACTACTACAAGGGTACGCGTAAGATAAGAGAGAAGTTCTCTCCGCTCAGAGATGATACAAAGAACTCTCTCGGCGGATACAAGTGCTACTCGGGCACAAGCTCGTCGAACACATACGCGGCTGTATGGCATAACAGCAAGCAGGGTGAGTGGAAGAAGCTCGCGGTTATCGCGAACAGCTCCTCTAACCGGACTACATTCAATATGAACGGCGACGAAGGCAAGGATTGGGTGATCATCGCCAACGACAGCGCCGCGGGAGTTACAAAGCTTTCCGAGGTCAGCAACGGTACCTTCACCGTAAAGCCGTACTCAATGGTCATCGCCGTTGATAAGCAGAGCTTTGACAATCCCGGTCAGGAACCGACTACGGCTCCGATTACAACAGAGCCTACGACAGCGCCTCCTACGACCGCTCCGATCACTACCGAGCCCACTACGACAGCTCCGAGGTATCAGCTCGGCGACGTTAATCGCGACGGTAATTTCAACATCAAGGACGCGACGGAGATTCAGAAGTATCTCGCCAAGCTCGTAGAGTTTGACGGCGAGCAGAAGGCTCTCGCGGACTTTGACGGCAACGGCACGATCAATATCAAGGACGCTACAGCAATTCAGATGAAGCTGGCAAAGCTCAGCTGATTTCAATTCGCAATTAAGGCAGACGAGAGATCGTCTGCCTTTTTGTTTTCCTCAAATTCATAATATTAATGATATTCGCTGCGCGAATGAAGAATGAATTTCGCCTTCGGCGAATGAAATTTGCTTTGCAAATAAAAAAGCTCCCTTTCGGGAGCTTTAATTACGCATTACGCATTACGAATTGCGAATTGCTTAAGCTTTGCCTACTGAGCCGAAGAGTTCCATCTTCTCCTTGACTGTCTCCTTGATAGCCTCGGCGCCTGGTGCGAGAAGCTTTCTCGGGTCAAAGCCCTTGCCCTGAAGATCCTTGCCTTCTTCAATGTACTTTCTTGTAGCCGCCGCGAAAGCAAGCTGACACTCGGTATTAACGTTGATTTTGCTTACGCCGAGCTCGATAGCCTTCTTGATCATATCAGCGGGGATACCTGTGCCGCCGTGGAGTACGAGAGGCATATCGCCTGTGAGCTGCTGGATAGCGTCGAGAGTCTCAAAGGAAAGTCCTGCCCAGTTGTCAGGATACTTGCCGTGGATGTTGCCGATACCTGCCGCGAGCATTGTTACTCCGAGGTCAGCGACCATCTTACACTCCTGCGGATCAGCGCATTCACCCGCGCCGATAACGCCGTCCTCTTCACCGCCGATCGAACCGACCTCAGCCTCGATTGAGAGTCCGAGCTCGTTACAGGTAGCTACGAGTTCCTTTGTCTTAGCGACGTTCTCGTCGATAGGATAGTGAGAGCCGTCGAACATAATTGAGCTGAATCCGGCTTCGATACAAGCCTTGGCGCCCTCATATGAGCCGTGGTCAAGGTGGAGAGCTACGGGAACTGTGATGTTGAGCTCCTCGAGCATAGCGGTAACCATACCTACGACTGTCTTGTAGCCGCACATATATTTACCTGCGCCCTCGGATACACCGAGGATTACGGGAGATCTGAGCTCCTCTGCTGTAAGAAGAATGGATTTTGTCCACTCAAGGTTGTTGATGTTGAACTGACCTACTGCGTAGTGGCCTGCTTTTGCTTTAGTAAGCATTTCTTTTGCGTTAACTAATGCCATATTTCTACCTCCGTTTAGGAAAATTCACACGGCGTACGTCTACTACCCTGTGTTTAGTATAAGTATACAACAAAAATCTTGTAAGATAAAGGGTTTTAGGAAATTTTTGCGAATTTTTTTATAAAATTCTTTACTACAGGTTGTTTTTGAAGCGAAAAAATTGTATAATTGGTTTGTTTTAATGAATTTATAAAAGGTGATACAAATGAACAACGATTACTACAACAATAATATTCCGTATAATCCCGAGCCGCAGACTCCGCCCGTACCTCCTCAGGCTCCGCAGGCGAATAACGGTTATGTTCCGCCGCAGGCTCCTCAGGCTCCGATCCCGCAGGCTCCTCAGCCGCAGCAGCTTCCGCAGGCGCCGATCCCTCAGGCTCCCCGGCCGCAGCAGATTCCGCAGGCGCCTATTCCTCCCGCTCCCCAGGTACAGCCGCAGGTTCAGCCCGAGCCTCCTCAGGCTCCGATTCAGCAGAATACTCAGGCGCAGACTCCCGTTCAGCCCGAGCCTCAGCCCGCTCCCGTAAGAGAGCCTGTGTACTATAACCCTCAGCAGCCCCCTGTTCAGCAGGCTCAGGCTCAGCAGCCCGTACAGCCTCAGTACAACCGTTACAGGTCGCCGTATCAGCCGCAGAAGCAGCCTATGAGCGCGGGACTGAAGGTTTTCCTGACTATTCTGATCACCTTCCTCGTGCTGTCATTCGCAGGCTTTGTCGTATTCATAACCGCTAAGCCCGCCGATAACGGCTTTGTTGAGGAAAGCACGGCTCCGTCCACTCCGTATTCCTTTACAGTTCCGACTCAGCCGTCTACCGAGGCTCCGAGCGACGACGAGAAGGAGTATCCCGAGTCAGACGCTCAGAACGCCACAGACCCGTCCTACAAGGGACTTAAAACAGAGAATAAGCCTAAGAAGATCAACGCGAATCAGTACGGCTCCGCCTACGCCTTTGAAAAGGTCGAGAAGTCCGTTGTCGGTATTATCGGCTACGGCGACGGTCAGGAGGGCAACGAGAAGAGCTATCTCGGTATGGGCTCAGGCGTTGTGATCAGCTCTGACGGCTATATTGTCACCAACTCTCATATAGTTAATCACAGCCGCACGGCGTATAAGCTCAAGGTTGTTACATCCGATAAAAAGGAGTACAAGGCGGGCGTTGTAGGCTACGACAGCCGCAACGACATAGCTGTCCTCAAGGTAAACGCGAAGGGACTTACCCCCGCGACCTTCGGCAACAGCGATCAGCTCAAGGTTACCGAGGACATTATCGTCGTCGGAAATCCGCTCGGACTCAATTATCAGAACTCAGTCACAAAGGGAATTGTTTCCGCGTTAAACCGCGAGGTTCTCTCGTCAAATAACGCCAAGGTCATCCAGACTGACGCGGCGATCAACCCCGGCAACAGCGGCGGTCCGATGGTAAATATGTACGGTCAGGTCGTCGGCGTAGCGACGGCGAAGATCGTCCTCGACGACTACGAGGGAATGGCGTTCGCGATTCCGGGCAACACGGTCAAGAAGATCGTTGACAGCATTATCCGCGACGGTTACGTCAAGGGCAGAGTTAAAATCGGAATTATCGGCAGAGCCGTAAAGGGCGAGCAAGCTGATGTTTCGGGTATTCAGATCGAGGAAATCGTCAAGGGCGGTCCTATGGAGAACAAGGGCGTCAAGACCGGCGATATTATGACAAAGGTTGACGGCAAGGACATCTCCACGTTCAGCGAGGTTTATACGATCCTCGAAAATCACAAGGCGGGCGATAAGATAAAGGTTAAGCTTTACCGTCCCGACACCGAGGAGAAGTTTGACGTAGAAATAACCTTGCAGGAAGATAAGGCGGAATAATTTTATCTCGCGCAGACAGGTTTAGTATAGTATAAAAGTAATTCGCCCGACGGTATCTTTGATAAAAAGAAATACCGTCGGGCTGTTCTTACATAAAACTTTATATAATATCAGGCACACAGCGAATTTGCTGTGTGCCTTTAATGTTGCGTGATTATTCTTCCGTCGTGATCGAGAGCCCGAGGACGTCGAGGCTTTCGTCGTCCACCTCTGACGGACACTGGCTCATAGGCTCGCTTGCGTTCTGAACCTTGGGGAAGGCGGTTACGTCTCTGAGTGACTCCGCTCCCGCAAGGAGCATTGTGATTCTGTCAAGTCCGAAGCCCATTCCGCCGTGAGGCGCCGCGCCGTACTTGTACGCTTCCACAAGGAATCCGAACTTCGCGTCTATCTCCTCATCCGTCATCTTGAGCGCGCGGAACATCTTCTGCTGGAGCTCATAGTCGGTGATACGTATCGAGCCTGAGCTCAGCTCCGTGCCGTTGAGGGTGAGGTCGGCAGCCTTGGCGATGACCTTGCCCTTGTCGCTCTCGAGGTACTGCAGGCAGTCCTCGCGCGGCATTGTGAACGGATGGTGCATAGCAATCCACTCGCCGCTCTCCTCATCCCACTCGAAGAACGGGAAGTCTACAATCCATACGAATTTGAAAACGTCGGGGATAATATCGAGCCTCTTAGCTACTACAAGTCTGAGCGCTCCCAGAACGGGGAGAGTCACCTCGTTTTTGTCGGCGACAATGAGGACTACGTCGCCCTTCTCGGCGCCTACTGTACTGAGGATATTCTCGAGCTCGCCCTCCTTCATAAACTTCTTGAAGGAACAGCTCGGCTCGTCCTCGACCCAGCGTACAAAGGCGAGTCCCTTCGCGCCGATACCGCGTACATACTCGGTGAGCTTGTCGATTTCTTTTCTTGTATATGTCTTTACCGCGTCCTTGGCTACGATACAGCGTACAGAGCCGCCGTTGGCTACCGCGCCGCTGAATACGCCGAACTCGCTGTCCTTAACAAGCTCCGATATATCCTGAAGCTTCATACCAAAACGCACGTCGGGCTTGTCGGAGCCGTAGTTTTCCATAGCGTCCTTGTAGGTCATCTTCTCAAACGGAGTTTCGAGCTCTCTGCCGAGAACGTCCTTGAAGATACGCTTGAAGAGACCCTCGTTGATTTCCATAATATCGTCGAGGTCAACAAAGGACATCTCCATATCTATCTGTGTAAACTCGGGCTGACGGTCGGCGCGCAGGTCTTCGTCACGGAAGCATCGAGCGAGCTGAATGTAGCGGTCGAAGCCTGATACCATCAAAAGCTGCTTGTAAATCTGCGGCGACTGGGGGAGAGCGTAGAACTTGCCCTGATGGATACGCGACGGTACGAGATAGTCGCGCGCGCCCTCGGGGGTGCTCTTGATCATCATCGGGGTCTCGATCTCGATAAAGCCGTTCTCGTAGAAGTAGTCGCGCGCGGCTTTGGCGATTTTACCGCGCATAATGAGGTTATCCTGCAGCGGCTTTCTGCGCAGGTCAAGATAGCGGTATTTAAGGCGCGTATCCTCGCCCGTCTTTGTTTCGTCGAGGATCTCAAAGGGAGGGGTCTGCGCCTTTGAGAGAATACGGAGCTCCGTTACCTGAATTTCTACGTCGCCCGTGGGGATTTTGTCAGTCTTGGCGGAACGCTCGGCGACAACGCCTCTGACTCCGAGAACGTACTCGCTGCGGCAGGAAGCCGCTTTCTCAAAGATTTCCTTATCGGTCTCGTCGCTGAACGCGAGCTGTACGATACCCGTGCGGTCGCGCAAATCAATGAAGATAAGCTGTCCGAGGTCGCGCTGACGCTGAACCCAGCCGAATACCGTTACCTCCTTGCCTGTGTCTGAAATGCGGAAATCTCCGCACATATTGGTTCGTTTAAGACCTGTCATAAATTCTGCCATAATGATTACTCCGTTTTACCAAATTTATCAGCTATGTGAAGGGCTGAGAAGCTCTCCGCGAAGCTGTCGTCAAGGGCAAGAGCGGTTTTTTCGCCCGTTGTCATATTCTTTACCTCGGCTTTATTTTCCTCGAGCTCGTTGTCGCCGATAACCATACTGAACCTCGCGCCGATTTTGTCGGCGTATTTCATCTGAGCGCGCAGTCCTCTGCCGACGACGTCTGTTTCCGCCGAGAGTCCCGCGAGTCTTACGCTGTTGATAAGCTCGAAGGCCTTGACCTGAGCGTTGTCGCCGAGACCCGCGATGTACAGCGCGCACGGCTCGGGCTCGGGGATCGCGATACCCTGATTTTCCATTACCATCAGGAGTCGCTCGAGTCCCATAGCGTAGCCGAGCGAGGGGAGGTGCTGACCGCCGAGCTCCTCAATGAGCCCGTCGTAGCGTCCGCCGCCGCAGACAGTTCCCTGACTGCCGATCGCGTCGGATACAAACTCAAACACGGTCTTGGTGTAGTAGTCAAGACCACGCACGATTTTGGGGTTGACTCTGTATTCGATTTTAGCTGTCTCGAGGTATTTTTTGACCTGCTCAAAGTGGCTCTCACATTCCTCGCAGAGATAGTCGAGTATGCTCGGAGCTCCCTTAGCTATCTCGGCGCAGGACGGGACCTTGCAGTCGATAAGGCGCATCGGATTGCGCTCGAGCCTGCTTTTGCAGTTGCCGCACAGCTCCTCCTCGTGCGCTCCGAAAAACTCCTTGAGAGCGTCGTTGTATTTAGCTCTGCACTCGGGACAGCCGATCGAGTTGATCTCGAGGTGCAGGTTCTGTATCTGTAAGCGCTTGAAGATCGAGTCCGCGAGAGCGATCACCTCCGCGTCAGCGGCGGGGGATGAGGTGCCGTACTCCTCGATTCCGAACTGGTGGAACTCGCGAAGTCTTCCCGCCTGCGGCTTTTCATAGCGGTAGCAGGAGGTGAAGTAGTACGCCTTTATCGGCAGACCCTCGTTAGTGAGCGAGTGCTCGAGAACAGCTCTCGCGGCGCCCGCGGTGCCCTCGGGTCGAAGCGTTACGCTTTCGCCGCCCTTGGTGTCGAAGGTGTACATTTCCTTTTGAACGACGTCGGTAGTGTCGCCGACTCCGCGCTGAAAGAGCTCTGTGTGCTCAAATACGGGAGTGCGCATTTCCCTGAAGCCGAACTTTGCGGCTTCCTCGCGCATAATGTTTTCAACAAACTGCCACCGATAGCTCTGCTTGGGCAGAACATCCTCGGTGACTTTGATTTTCTTAGTGATTAATGCCATATGTTTACTCCTATATAAATTCCCATAACGCAACTAGCGGGCAGCATACGCCGCCCGCAGCTACTATTACTATTTTACTTGATAATGTTTCTCCAGTCAAGGTCTCCGCGCTCAAGGCCGTGGATAAGCACCTCGGCGGTGGCGATATTGGTGGCTACGGGAATATTATGCATATCGCAGAGCCTTAAAATGTTCATATCGTTAGGCTCGTTGGGCTTGGGGTTGAGCGGATCGCGGAAGAAGAGCAGCATATCGATCTCGTTGCAGGAAATACGCGCGGCAATCTGCTGGTCGCCGCCCTGAGAGCCCGCGAGGAAGCCTATGATCGAGAGTCCCGTGGACTCGGATACGATCTTACCCGTTGTGCCTGTGGCAAAGAGATTGTTTCTGCTCAGTATGCCGCAGTACGCGATGCAAAACTGAATCATTAATTCCTTTTTTTCGTCATGTGCGATAAGCGCGATATTCATAGTATCCTCCTGTATTCGTGAAACTGTATACTAAAGTCTTGATTTATCCTTCAAAGGCAAGCGGAACGTTTACGCCGCCGAGACGCTTGGCGAGGCAGTCAAAAACCGTAACGGCAGGACTCCAGTTGAGCCCCGCGCAGCCGTTCTGCATAATAGCGGAAAGTCTTAAATCGAGCGGTATAAGGGCGATAAGCCTTGTACCCGCGCGGTCGATAACCTCGTCGAGATCCTCGTAACAGCCGAGCTGTCCGAATTGTTTTCTGTCAAATCTGTTGATGATGAGGCGTGAGTCTGTTATGCCGAGGGAAGAAAGCTTGGTGCGGATCTTAACAGCTCCGCGCAGGCTTGTGGGTTCGGCGTTGGTGACGATCAGCGCTCTGTCGGCAGGCGCCGCGGCTGTCATAAATCCCGAGCCGATTCCCGCGGGGGAGTCGATAATTACGTAATCGTAGGAGCCTTTCAGCGAGTCTACAAGCTGCTTGAAAACCGAGGGACTGATCTCGTTATCCGTATCAAACGGAGCCGCCATCAAGTCAAGGTTTAAAAGATTCTTGCTGCGGTAGACAGCTTCATTCGGCGAGCAGTTGCCGCGGACAGCGTCGGAGCAGTCAAAGAGGATCTCCTCGCTGGTGTCGAGCATCAGGTCGATACCCCGCATACCGCAGTCGCAGTCAATCAGCAGCACACGCTTGTTCTGTTTTACCAGAGCGACCGAAAGACCTACGCAAACGGTGCTTTTGCCCGTGCCTCCCTTACCGGAAGCCACAACAATTACGTCGTTCATAACACTACCTCGTATACATATTAGCACAAATTTAACGAAACCGCAACAATTTATCAGGAACTTGTTTCACAAAATTACCTTTAAATTTCTGGTTAAATTGCCGATTTTACCGTGTTTATCAACAAAAAATATCATTTTAATAAAAAAACGCCGGATAAAACTGTCGCGAATTTGTCACGAAGTCTATCCGGCGAATGTTATTTTTTGCGTTGATTTACAGCTTGATCTTTACGGCGATGGGTCCGTAAGCGTAGGGGGCGATATCGTAAACCTGATATACTACGTAGAGGTAGTTATCCTTTAAGAAGCAGTTGAATTTGTTGAGCTTTGTGTTCTTGACTGTTTCCTTGGCGCCCTCGAAGAAGTTGTCGGGATCCTTGTCGATCTTCTTATTGGTCGCGGCTACGATCATCTTCTTTAAGTCGGCGGGAGCGTACTTTGTGAGCTTTGAGACGGCGAGCTTTTTGCCTGTCTTTTTGTCAAAGGTCACGCCTGAAACAGTGCCCAGACCGTGAGCTCCGCCCGTGTAGACAAAGGTCTTTACCTTGAAGCTGAGCTTGCCGTCCTTGTTGTAGGAAGCCTTTGCCGCGTAGGTGAACTGATAGCAGTTAAAAGTATCGGGGGATTCATTTAACTGATTTTTTGCCGCTGTCAGAACCTTCTTGGCGGCTTTGACGTACTTTTTCTTGACCTTGCTGAAATAGCTGTTGATATTTTTAACGACCTTTGAGCTGCCCGAGATCTTGGGGAGCTTGAGGCTTAGCTTTACAATCGGGGTCTTGTCCTGCTTGTAGACCTTAGCCGCCTTCTTGTAGGTGATCTTAGCCTTTGCCGACGCGCTCGCGGGAGTCAGGGCAAATACGCTGACAGCCATTACAGCCGCGATGAATAAACTGATGATTTTCTTGCTTTTCATTGAGAGTCCTCCTTTGTAGTTTTGATATTTTCTTTTTCTTTGAAAGCAAAGAATCTTTGACCGATGTAGTTGCAGGCTACGAACGCGCACGCTCCTATCGTCATTGAGACGTTGCCCGCGAATTTCTCGAGTGACCAGCCGAAATAGGTCGCGTATTCGGTGATTTGCGCTCCGCAGGAGGAGCAGGTTTTTGCCGCCGCGTCAATATGCTCGCCGCACGCCTGACAGAAGAAAATCGGATTCGCCGTACAGATCCAGCTTACGATCGGTGAAATGACAACGTAGGCGATGACGTAGCACGCCGCGATGTTGACGGCAAAGCGGAATACGGGCTTCCAGCCCTTTTCCTTGTTCTTGAAGGTAAAGTGCTTGTTGAGCAGATAGCTTACGGTTCCTCCTACAAGATTTCCGAGCAGCGTAGCCGCGATCACGCCCCAGAGAAACTTTTCCCATCCGAACAGATTGTATAGTAAAAACTGGAGTCCCATTCCGACAATGGTGTTGATTACTCCGACCATTAAAAATTTCCAGAATTTGATGTCAAAAAACTGTTTAAGGAAATTTCCCACAAATTCACAGCCTTTCTTTTCCTTATATATATAAACTAATTATAACAGTTCGTCTTAAAAAAGTCCATATTTTATTAAAATTTTATATTTACCTTGACGGGAATATGTGTTATTATATACGTTGGTCTATAATGTTAAAAAAAGGAGTTATAGCTAATGACAAAAACGAAAAAGAAAGACGCTTCTTCCGGGGCTAAGCTCAGGGACTGGCGTTCGTTATTCGACATCTCGTCCGAGGGCGAGCTGCGCGAGGGCGGATTTTTCAGCAGAAATGTTTTTATAATATGCTCTTTTCTGGTTCCGTTCGCGCTGATGTTTATCGCGTTCGCGATCATGGGATGTCAGCCCTTCGGCGACAAGCAGATTCTTGTCACTGACCTCTGGCACCAGTATTTTCCGTTTCTGGTAGATTTTCAGGACAAGCTCAAGCACGGCGAGTCGCTGTTCTGGTCATGGACTCAGGGCGCGGGTACAAACTACTTCGCTCTTGCCTCCTACTACCTCGCGAGTCCCTTGAATTTCCTGACGGTGCTTCTTCCCGCTAACTTTTTGGGCTTCTCAAACATCGGCTGGCTCAATATGTTCCTCACCTTCTCGGTATGCCTCAAGATAGGCTTCGCGGGCGGATTCTTCGCTATGTTCCTGCGTTACGTATTTAAGCGCAACGACATCTCGCTCATAATCTTCTCGACCGCGTTCGCGCTGTCGGCGTTCTTTATGGGATATTACTGGTGCGAGATATGGCTCGATACCGTCGCGCTGATACCGCTTGTGGCGATGGGCTTTGTGGCTCTTATGCGCGAGGGTAAGTACAGACTCTACATCATCGCGCTCGCGCTTTCCGTACTGGCTAACTATTATATAGGTCTTTTCACCTGTATATTTATGGTGCTTTGCTTCATCGGATACAACGTCTGCTTCTGGGACGGCTTCAAGCAGTTTCTCAGACGCTTCCTGAGGATCGGCATAACCTCGGTCGTAGCGCTTATGCTCACCACGGCGCTGATTCTTCCCGCTTACTTCGGACTGCAAAACACTCACGCCGCGGGCAGCTCTTTCCCGACGGGCTTCCAGATCAACATCGGCTCCACGTATGATATCTGGGGACTTTTAGAGGCGATAAAAATTACGGTCTCTCAGCTCTCGGTCTTTGTTGAACCGACTGTTACGGAAGGTCATCCGAATATTTCCGTCGGAATTATCGCGCTTGTGCTCGCGATCATGTTTATGGTTTCGCGCAAAATCAAGCTCAGAGAAAAGATTTTCTGCGGATGCCTGCTGCTTTTCCTTGTAATGAGTTTCATCATCCGTCAGCTCGACTATATGTGGCACGGCTTCCACTTCCCGAATATGATCCCGTTCAGATTCAGCTTCCTCGTGAGCTTCGTGCTCGTGGTAATGGCGTTCAAGGCGTTTACCGTTCTTGATTTCACGAATCTGTTCGATATTATCATCACGACTCTTGTAGTCGCGCTCGTAGTTGTAACGGGTATCGGCACTCAGGAGCTGCTCCCGATTATCGCTTCCGCGGCAATCGGCGCCGTTGTGATCGGACTTATCGTACTCTTCCAGAGAAAGATTATCGGCAAGTCAGCGCTCTGTATCATACTCGTCGCCATGACGATCGCGCAGGGCGGAGTTACGGCGTTTATGGGCGTCAAGAAAACCTCCGTTACAACCACCTATGAGTATCCCCGCGGCGGCGAGGCTACAGCCAATGTAGTAAGCCATATGAAGAGCTTGGAGAAGGATACTCCAGAGCTCTGGAGAGCTGAGTTCACAAGCACGCAGACTCTCTGCGACTCGGCGCTCAACGGCTTCAACGGCGTTTCGATGTTCAACTCAATGACAAACGAGAAGTTCACACGCTTTGCCGAGAACTTCGGACTTATGGGCTGGCTGTCGGGCAACCGCTACACCTACGCCGAGAGCTCGCCGATCACCGATCTGTTCCTCAACCTCAAGTATCTGATCGCGCGCGACGGCAACGTCAACGACACTCAGTACTGGTCCGAGGTTTATAAGGAGGGCAACGTAAGCCTCTCCAAGAATAAGAGCTATATCCCGATGGGCTTTATGACAAAGCCTGAGATTTACAACTACAGGGGAGAGTCCGACGAGGATACCTACAACGTATTTGAGAAGCAGAACGAGCTGTTCAAGCTCGCGACGGGCGTTAAGAAGGACGTCTACACCAAGCTCGACGTTGTTTCTCAGGGTCACACCGATTACAAGACCTTCCCCGTAAACCGTCTTGACTACGGCACCTACTCGTTCTCAACCAACGATACTACGACCACTCCCAAGCTCAAGTGGAACTACACCGCTCCCAAGACGGGCTACTACTACTGCTACGCTCAGATCACCGACGCCGATAACGTTACGATCCTCTGCAACGACGCGGTACGCACGGGCACCTCTACATTCTACATCAAGCGTCCCTACCTTATGTCTATCGGCAAGTTCAATAAGGGCGACAAAATCTCTGTCACCAGCGACCTTAAAGCCGAGGCTTCGGGAACAGCGAAGATTTTCGTAAATTACTTCAACTCAGACGTATTTGACGAGGGCGCTAAGGTTCTCGGCAAAAACTATATGACGACTACCAAGCTCAGCGGAAATGAGATGGAGGGCACGATCAACGTTGATGAGGACGGCGTGTTCTACACATCTATCCCGTATGAGTACGGCAAGAAGGACAGCGACACCATCATCGGCAAGCTCTTCGCCTCCGACGGAGAGGGCTGGACAGCCGAGGTTGACGGCAAGAATCAGATCGTCACACCTCTCGCTCACGCGCTTGTTACCTTCAGGCTCTCAAAGGGCGAGCATACGATCAAGCTTCACTACTTGCCCAAGGGCTTCAAGAGAGGCGCTCTGATCACCTGTACGGCGCTCGTTATATTCATCGGCTTCACGATTTTCCTTTATATAAAGAAAAGGAAACGCAAGAAGGCGGGCGTGACTGACGAAAAGGACAGACTGTTCGCGATTTAAATTTATAGCTTATTACCGACCCGATTTTTTCGGGTCGGTTTTTTTAACAATAAAATTCGTGACAGGAGCGGAATTTCGGCGTAGTTGTGCATATTTAATAAATCTACCGCTTTTGATGGTCAAAATACGTCGGCGATCTTTGTTTCAAGTGCACAAAATTGTTCAAAATTTACAAATAAGGTATTGCTAAATTGCGATTTATATGATAAAATTATCTTACTTATGGTGGACGACTGTGTTCCGCCGAAATTCCTGTAAATTTAATTCAACGTCTGAAGGTAGTTGAAACTATGGCAAGAGTGGCAGGAGTATTAATGCCCATCACCTCTCTGCCGTCGCCCTACGGCATAGGCACTATCGGCAAGGAGGCAAGGGAATTCGCTGATTTTCTGGCTCAGGCAGGACAGAAAATCTGGCAGATTTTACCGGCAGGTCCCACAAGCTACGGCGATTCGCCGTACCAGTCATTCTCAACCTACGCGGGCAATCCGTATATGATTGACCTCGACACATTGGTTGAGGAGGAGCTGATCGACAAGGAACAGCTCGACGCGATCGACTGGGGTGATAATCCCGGTGAGGTGGATTATGAGAAAATCTACAACAACCGCTTCATAGTTCTCAGAAAAGCCTACGAAACTTATCTTACCGACTATGAGCTCGACGTCTTTGAGGAGTTCAAGGAGGACAACGCCTACTGGCTCGACGACTACGCGCTTTATATGGCGGTCAAGAAGAGCTTCGATATGGTTTCGTGGACGGAATGGCCGGACGAGGCTATCAGAATGCGTAAGCCGGCGGCTATCCGCAAGTATAAGAAAAAACTCGCCGACGATATTGACTTCTGGAAATGGATCCAGTTCAAGTTCTATGAGCAGTGGTACGATTTCCGCGAGTATGTAAACGATCTGGGTATTCAGATTCTCGGCGATATGCCGATCTACGTCGCTATGGACAGCGCTGATACATGGGCTAATCCCGATGTATTCTGGCTTGACGAGGAAAACGATCCCGTATGCGTCGCAGGCTGCCCGCCCGATTATTTCTCGGAAACAGGACAGCTCTGGGGCAATCCGCTGTACGACTGGGCGTATCTCAAGCAGACCGACTACGCTTGGTGGTTCAACCGTATCGCCGCGGCGGCTAACCTCTACGACATCACGAGAATCGACCACTTCCGCGCGTTTAACGATTATTACGCTATTCCGTATCCCGCCGAGAACGCCATCAACGGCGACTGGCTCGACGGTCCGGGAATGGACTTCTTTGATAAAATGAAAGAGGCTCTCGGAGATATTCCGATCGTAGCCGAGGATCTCGGCGACCTCTCGCCCGGAGTTTATCAGCTGCTCAAGGACAGCGGCTATCCGGGAATGAAGGTTCTCGAATTTGCCTTTGACGGCGATGAGGAGAACGAATTCTTACCTTGCAACTTCACAACCAAGAATTGTGTTGTTTATACCGGTACTCACGACAATGATACCATTATGGGCTGGTACGCTCAGGCTGATCCTGAGGAGATCGAGTGCGCGATCGAGTATTGCGATATCAAAGACGGTGAGGAATTTAACTGGGGATTAATAAGAACCGCTTACGCCAGCAAGGCTGACTACGCGGTAATTCAGATGCAGGATATCCTCGGTCTCGGCACCGAAGCCAGAATGAACGTTCCGTCAACTCTCGGCGGAAACTGGGTCTGGAGAATGGACGGTGACGCGCTGACCGAAGAGCTTGCGCAAAAATTATTATGGATGTCCGATACATACGGACGATTGGAGGACTAAACGATGGGTAATCTGATGGACGAACTCAAACTTACTTCACAGGCCCTTTACTGCGAGAAGCCTGAGAACCTTACTCCCGCGCAGCTTCACAACGCTCTGGGCAAGGTTGTACAGACAGAAATCGCGGATAACTGGACCAAGAGTAAGAAAAAACACGCATCCGGCAGAAGAGCTTACTACTTCTCAGCCGAGTTCCTTATGGGACGTATGATGTACAACAATCTCTACTGCCTCGGTATTCTCGACGATGTTAAGTCAATGCTCAAGAAGAAGGGTATCGACATTAACGTATTCGAGGAAATCGACGACGCGGCTCTCGGTAACGGCGGTCTCGGAAGACTCGCGGCTTGCTACCTCGATTCAGCCGCTACTCAGGAGGTTCCGCTCGACGGCTACGGAATCCGCTATAAGTACGGACTCTTTAAGCAGCTCATTGAGAACGGTTACCAGGTTGAGACAGCTGACGATTGGCAGAGATTTGAGGATCCTTGGTGCATTCGCCGCGAGGATCAGGCTGTTGAGGTTTCCTTCAAGGGTCAGACAGTAAAGGCTGTTCCCTATGATATGGCTATCATCGGCTACGGCACAAAGAACATCAACACTCTCCGTCTGTGGCAGGCTGAGGCTGTTCATGACTTTGACTTCACTGAGTTTAACAACACTCACTATGATTCAGCCGTTAAGGAGAAGAACGACGCCGAGAATATCTCACGCGTACTCTATCCTAACGACAACTCTATCGAGGGTAAGATCTTAAGACTCAAGCAGCAGTACTTCTTCTGCTCCGCTTCCCTCCAGGATATTATGAGAAATTATAAGGAGAAGTACGGCAACGACTACAGTCACTTTGCCGAGGACTACGCCTTCCAGCTCAACGATACTCACCCCGTATCAGCTATCCCCGAGCTCGTAAGACTCCTTATGCTCGACGGTCTCGGATTTGACGAGGCGTTTGAAATCGCGAGAAAGACATGCTCATACACCAACCATACAGTACTCGGCGAGGCTCTCGAGAAGTGGCACGCTGACCTTATGATTGATGTTGTTCCCGAGATTTATCACATCATCTGCCTTATCGCCAACAAGCTCCAGGAAGAGCTTCAGAGCAAGGGTGTTGACGAGGAGCAGAGA
>CACYDB010000182.1 GCA_902773035.1 uncultured Ruminococcus sp.
CTTTTTACCGTTAAAAATAAACCGCCCATATGGGCGGTTTATGGAGATGGGGTACGTTTCTGCTGTGGGGAGCGTTCATCTCGCCTGATGGCAGCGTTCATAGCTATAGGTTCATCTGCGCTACGGGCTAAAAATGTCCCGCAGGGACATTTTCTTTACGCCCTTTCAATTCCCCCCATCTCTTATCACCAAAAGAAAAAAGGCACCTATGTGCCTTTTTTCTTTTGGTGGAGATGGGGGGAATTGAACCCCCGTCCGAAAGTTCTTTACCTTGACTTTCTACGAGTGTAGTTATTGTATTGAATTTCCCTCGCGCGCACGCGCAATAACACGCTTACACGCTCGGTAGCCTCTTGTGTGTGACAGGGTTCGAGACACTCCCCCGTTCACATTTACCGCTGAATCGATGCCCTTAACAGAGCCGCGGTGCTCTCTGTCAGGACAAGCCGCCTAAAATCAGGCAGCTAATGCAACTGTCTTAGTCTTGTCAGTTATTTTTAAGTTGTGGATTTTAAAGCGGTTCCACACCTCTACCCGCTTATCAAGGGTCCAAACCCCCGTCGAAGCCTTTACATCCCCATATATATGGGAGTCAGCGGAATCTCTCCTTCAACTCCCTCTCTATCGTTCGTTTAGCGGATTTTTTAGCCATATCGTCGCGCTTATCGTAGAGCTTTTTACCCTTGCACAAGCCGATTTCGAGCTTTACCCTGCTACCCTTGAAATAAACGCTCAAAGGGATTATTGAACAGCCCTGCTGCTGTACCTGCCCGAAAAGCTTCATAATCTCTTTTTTGTGCATAAGAAGCTTGCGGACTCTCAGCGGATCCTTGAACCACATCGCGCCCTGCTCGTATACAGAGATGTGCATTGCGTTGACAAAGATTTCGCCCTTTACAATCGAGCACCAGCTGTCCTTGAGGTTAACTCTGCCCGCGCGGATCGACTTGACCTCTGAGCCCATAAGCTCAATGCCCGTTTCATACTTTTCGAGCACAAAATAGTCGTGCGTGGCTTTTTTATTTTTCGCGATTATCTTGATTGAGTCGCTCATTAAAGCTCATTCCTGCCTTCCAGGGCGCGCGCGAGTGTTACCTGATCTGCGTATTCAAGATCCGCTCCCACGGGTACGCCGTAAGCGAGGCGCGTTACCCTTATGCCCATGGGCTTCAAAAGCCTTGAAAGATACATAGCTGTTGCGTCACCCTCGACCGTCGGGTTGGTCGCCATAATGACCTCTTTCACTTCTCCCGAAAGACGTCCGATAAGCTCCTTGACCTTCAGGTCGTCTGGACCTATATCATTGAGCGGTGAAATCGCGCCGTGGAGTACATGGTAGGTTCCCTTGTACTCGCCCGTCGCCTCCATAGCCGCGGCGTCTCGGGGAGTTTCAACTACACAGATAAGACTGTGGTCGCGTTTTTCACTCGCGCATACGGGACAAAGCTTCTGGTCGGTGAGGTTACAGCAAACCTCGCAGTAGTGGATTTTTTCGTGCGCGTCAATTATCGCCTGAGAGAAAGCCCTCGCCTCTGTTTTTGACAGATTAAGCACATAATATGCAAGTCGCTGGGCAGTTTTGTTGCCGATTCCCGGCATTCTCTCAAATTGCTCCACAAGGTTTTCAAGCGGAGCTACGTTATAATTCCCCATTAGAATAATCCGGGGATATTAAGACCGCCTGAGAGGGCTGACATTGTGTCCTCTTTCTCAGCCGCGGCGGCTCTGAGAGCCTCGTTGGTTGCCGCCATAATGAGATCGGAGAGCATTTCGGCATCCTCGGGGTCGATGACCTCGGGCTGAATCTCAATGCTCTTTACCTCCATTTTACCTGTTACGGTTACTTTAACGGCGTTGCCGCCCGCTGTGGCTGAGTATTCCTTAGCCTCGAGCTCCTCGGTAGCGGTTTCCATAGCCTCCTGCATTTTCTGAGCCTGACGGGCGATCTGCTGCATATTTCCGCCGCCGTTTGAATATCCCTTAGGTAATCTTGCTTTCATAATTCATCATAACCTTTCCGCCCACAGTTTTCTTTTATCCGCGCCTTATCCGTGGGCTGATAAGGGCGTTACCGTTATTCAGCGGTAGTTTTGAAATCTATTCCGCTCGCGCTTATCTCGCTGATTAAATCATTGAGCGGATCTTTCTTTTCTTCCTGCTTTTCGGGCTTTTTGTAGGGACCTAGGCTGTAAAATCTGCCTGTAGTCTCCTGAACTGCCCTCTTGATATTGGCTCTCTGTGAGCCCTGTTTAAGAAGCCTGAACGGAATTTCCGTCTTGGCGTCAATGAGAATATAGTTTCCGCTGACGTACGCGTTGGTATTGTCAAAGGCGGCGGCTATACCCTTTGAGTACTTTTTTATATTCTCAACAACCTCCGGCCATTGTCTGAACGGCACGGCGTTGTTATAGATTTCCTCTAAATCAGCGTCTGACTTTTTAGCCGCGGGCTTGGAAGCGGTCTCCAAAACCGCGTGCCCCGGAAGCTCTGTTTTATCCGACGGAGCGGGAGGCTGCGGTAAATCGGGAACCACTGAGGTCTGTAGGACAGGCGGCTGAGGGAGAAACTCCTCCTCTTCCCTTATGGTCTCAGGCTCGGGCTGTGAAGGCTTCTGAGCCTCGGGCTCCGGCGCAGGCTGCGGCTTAGGCTCGGGCTTTACCTGTTCGGGTTTTGCCTGCTCAGGCTTAGGCTCGGGCTTAGCGATCTCCTGCTTTATGGGAGCGGGAGTCTCCGCTTTTACGGAAACGCCGAGTCTGACAGCTTTTTCGAGCGACGCTACCCTGGCGGTGAGCGCCTCATTTGTGGCGTCAAGCTCAGGATCTGTGAGCTTGACGAGAGCCATTTCCAGCTCGGTGCGGTTGGAATTGCCCTTGCCCATACGCGAGTAGGCTGTCTGGAGAACCTCCATCATATAAACGATTTCGGCGAGCGTGAGGTAATCCGACTGAGTCTGAGCTTCCTCGAACTCGTCCTCCGACATTACAATCATCGAACGCGGGTCGCGCGTCGATTTAATAAGCATTAAGCTTCTGAAATGCTCGAGCAGCTCGTCGCAAAGGCGAGCCATATCCTTACTCTCCCTGTGGAGAGTCGTGATAATATCGAGCGCCTTGGCGGTATTCTTGTTGATACACGCCGCCGCGAGCTCAAAGAGGTAATCCTTGCGCGCAAGTCCCGCGCAGGCTCGAACCTCGTCGGTCGTGATTTTATCGGTATTGCCGAGGCATCTGTCCATAAGCGACAGCGCGTCGCGCATAGCTCCGTCGGCGACAGCCGCGATAAGCATAGCCGCGTTGTCGTCAATCTGAGCGTTCTCCTGCTCGGCGACGAAGCGCAGTCTTTTGGTGATCTCCTCGGGCGCGATACGGTTGAAGTCAAAGCGCTGACAGCGAGAGAGAATCGTCGCGGGGAGCTTGTGAACCTCGGTTGTGGCGAGGATAAAGATAACATGCTCGGGCGGTTCCTCAAGTGTTTTGAGAAGCGCGTTGAACGCCTGATCGGTGAGCATATGAACCTCGTCAACGATGTAGACGCGGTACTTAGCCCTGGCGGGTCTGAACTGAGCCTCGTCGATAACCTCGCGGATATCGTCGATACCGCGGTTGGAGGCGGCGTCCATCTCGACGACGTCGAGAATACTTCCGTCGTCGATACCCCTGCAGTTTTCGCATTCACAGCAAGGGTCGCCGTCCTTGAGATTGAGGCAGTTTACAGCCTTGGCGAGTATCTTGGCGCAGGTAGTCTTACCCGTTCCGCGCGAGCCCGTAAAAAGATAGGCGTGATTAATACGCCCCGATCTGAGCTCATTCTGGAGCGTACGGGTGACCTGAGGCTGACCGTAAACGTCCTCAAAACGCTGCGGTCTCCATTTTCTGTAAAGCACCTGATACAAAAACACTCACTCCTTTAATTGACGAAACAAGAAAAAATGCAAACCGTAAAGACCCTTACGGCCACTCATTTGAATAAGCAAACGGCAGACTTACTGCATCGCATCGAGGACACCGCTTAATGCTGCTCGGTTCCCCGCCTGACATGGTTCACAGGCCTCAATCGTGCAGGGCCTGCCGTTCGCGTATTCAAACGATACAACGATTTGCAACTATAGGTTATTTTACCACACTTTTATGATAAAATCAAGCGTTTTTTAATCAAGAGACGGCAGGTTGTCATAAAACTCCTGCCGCCTGTTGAATATAGCTTTAAATTATACTATTTTAATCTTAAATGTTTTTGTGATGACGGCTGACTTATATCCGAGATAAGCGGGCATCTTGAATCTGAGCTTGAGCTTGTATGTGCCCTTCTTATATTTGCCCTTTCTCAAGGTCACCTTACCGCTGCTCACCTTGATTGATTTCACCTTGTTTCTTAACTGCTTGCTTGTACCCTTCTTTATTACGCTTACCTTTGTTTCGTCATCCCGTCCCGACCACGTTATAAACACTTCACAGGCTCTTTTCTTTGTCTTAAGCGATTTCATCTTATACTTAGCTTCCCTTGCCTGTATCTTAGTCGGATTTTTCTTAACGTAGTCTTTTATTTCGCCTGTTTCTATATTCTTAAACTTAAGCCCGTCCTTCTTAGCGTACTTCTGAGCGGCTGAACCATTATATCCGATAACCGTAAAGCTTTTTCCACCGGTATAGAAGGCTCTGTCTTCGATTGTCTCAACACTTTTCGGAATGATAACGCTCTTAAGCTTCTCACATCCCGAAAACGCAGAGCTTTTCAGAGTTTTAAGATTTTTGCTGAGAGTTACCTTAGTGAGATTTACGCAATCGCTGAAAGCCAATGTATGAATGGCGGTAACGCTGTCGGGGATTTTTATCTCAGTGAGCTTGCCGCATTTTGTAAACGCATTCGCGTGAATCTTTTTAACACCCTCGCTGATTGTTACACTGCTGAGGTTTTCACAATTCCGGAAAGCAGAATAGCTGATTTTATTGACGCTTCTGGGGATAACAACGCTCTTAAGGGATGAATTCTTCTTAAAGGCTGCGTCGGCTAAAATCCTTGTGCCTGCTTTTATCTCGTAATTACTCGGTACAGTATCATCTGCCTTAATCAGATAATCTCCGATATAAAGAACTCCGTTCTCATAATTGTCTTTGTTATTGTAAAAAGCGGTAGAACTAAACGCGCTGGAATTTATTTCGGTAATACCTTTTCCGAGATTAATCTCGCTGAGGCTTGTGCAGTCCTTAAATACGCCCGTGTCCAGTTCCTTTACGCCGTCCGGTACGTTAATACTTTTAAGGCTTTTACATCCTTCAAAAGCCCAAAGAGCAATACTGTTTACGCTCTCAGGAATTGAAATATTCTCAAGAGTCTTGCAGTTTTCAAATGCTGCCTGACCGATGAATGTAACGCCTTCGGGCAGTTTTAAACTCTTAAGACTTTTACAGCCGCGGAAAGCCCAACAGCTTATTTCCTTAACGCTGTCGGGAAGCTCGACGTCCGTAAGGCTTTCGCATGATTGAAAGCACTGTGAGGAAATCTCTTTAATACTTCCGAGGATTTTCACGCTTTTAAGGTTTGTACAATAGCAAAACGGAAAGCATCCTATTTCGGTAACATTCTGCGGAATTACGATACTCTCTAATGATTCGCAGCTGCTAAACGCTCCTTCACCGATATATGTAACGCTTTCGGGAATAGTGATAGCCTTTAAGCTTGAGCAGTTTTCAAAAGCGCAATAGTCGATAGATTCAAGATTATCCGCCAGATTAACCTTCGTAAGATTAGTACAGTTAATGAAAAATCCCGAATAAGCGTGTTTAACTTTCTCGCCTATTGTTGCGGTCTTAATATCATTAACATACTTTTTCCACGGAAGATAGCTTCCGGGAGGAGTCTCGTCGTCACAGTCAAACATACTGGGATCGCCGATTTTATCTATTTTCAGCTCGCCTGTATCTTTGTTGAAGCTCCAAGCGGTGCTGCCTGTTTCTTTTACAATACTATTGCCTGCCGTCATTAAGGATGATGTTTCGGCGGCGCTCGCGGCGACAACTCCTACGCTTGCCAGCATTACAGCCGCCATAATCACTCCGATTGCTCTTTTAATAATTCTCATTTCGATTACCCCTTTTTATTTTTGGATGTTACATATAAGTAGTGTCGGAAAGTCGGAAAAAAGTTTCAATTTTTTTAAATTTTTTCAAAAAAGTTTTCAGCCTGTCAAAAGGCGTAAGAGCTTGCGCCCTTACGCCTGAAATATTATTGAAAATAATTACGAAAAGTTCTCAATCGCGACCGAGCTGTACTTACGCATTTTCTTGTCGGTATATAGGAAAAACTCTACATAACGGAAAGCGCTCTTGCTGTATTTGAGCATAACATAGTTCTTGCCCTTGACCTCGCTGTCAGGCTTTCCGTACTGCTTTTTGATTGAAGCCGCGGTTACGCTGTCGTCGAACTTGAAGCCGCCCGGGAGAATCGCCTTGAGCTTTTCGTCTCCGAGACCGATTTTGATTTCGCCTATCAGACAGTTTGCGTAAGGCTGAGGGGAATCGGTGGGATTCCAGAGCTGTGAGGAAAGATTGTTACCGTCCTTATCCTGAGGATATACGCCGATTGAATATTTCTTTGCCTCAACCGAGCCCTCCGTCTTGTACTCATAGCCGAGCTTGCCGATTTCGGAGGAGTTGAACGGAACCTTAAAATCAACGCCGTTGATATTGATTTGCCAGCTCAGGATATCGTCGGGAGAAGCCGTATCATCCTCTGTAGCGTCAATGTTGATCATACCGCTTGTATCCGTCGATCCGCCGCAGGAGCATGCGCAAAGGCTTGAAATTATCAGCGCCAGAACAGCTGATATGGCGATTAATCTTTTCATAAATTTGTACCTCATCTTTATATTTCGGGACGGACTTCTGTCCGTCCCGATTAGTATGAACTGATATTACGGGTTGTAGTCGTTCCAACCGTTGTCGTAAAGCTTGCCCGCTCCCTGCAGATCGAGATCGCCTGTTTTTCCGCTGTCGTCGCCCTTAGTGAAGATAACCTTTGTAGCTCCCTCGGGGATCTCGGCGCGGAAGATGTTTCCGCTGACGTTCTCCATCGGAGTTCCCGGCCACGTCATCATAGTCGGGTTCTCATCTGACCAGAAGTAAGCGTTGCAGGGATTCCAGCCGTCATTATTGCGGAAGTAGATATAGCTCTTTGAAGCCGCGGTAGGCGCCGCTGTCGGAGCCGCTGTAGGAGCCTGAGTTGACGGAGTTATCGGCGTTACGCCGCCGCCTGAGATAGACTTAGCGGTTCTTCCCGCGTTCTTGTAAATCTGAGCGAGGTAGTACTGGATGCAGGTCGCGTCCTTGATACTTACGTTGTTATCGCCGTTGACATCGCAGCGGTCGATCGCGGTTTTTGAAAGTGTCGTGAGCAGCGCGAAATGCTTTTGGAGCTCGGTAGCGTCCTTGATACTGATCGTATTATCGAGGTTGGCGTCGCCGTAGATACCCTTGCCCGTAACAGGCGGATTGGTCGCAGTCGGCGCCTGTGTAGACGGAGTCGGCTTGTAGTAGTCCTTCCATGAACCGTTCTGGAAGATTTTACTCTCGCCCTTTTTAATGGTAGTGCCGTTCTCAATCTGGTCGGAGCCGTTGTTGCTGAAAATAACAGTCGCGCTCGCCCAGTTCTCGTCAATCGCCGCGCCCCAAAGATTGCCGTCGAGCTTTTTCATCGCGACTCCCGGCCACGCTCCGTTGTTGACCGTTTCGTCAACGTAGGCGTAAAGACTGACGGTCGGCCAGTTTGTAGATGAGTTATCAAAGTAGACAGTGGTTACACCGTCGATGGTCGGAACGGATTTCTTTGTAAATGTGTATGAAGCGGAGACCGCCTTTCCGTTTGTGCCTGTGCCCGAGAGCTTAAGAGTTACGCTCTGGCCATCGCTCATATTGGAGCCGATAGTGATTTTGTCGCCGTTTTTGTAGGACTTGGCGGAATCACTGCCGAGCTGGTATGTCTGTGAGCTTGTATTTGAGGCTAAGAGTGTGACGGACGCTGTGCCGTAGAAGTTGCCGCCCTCGCCCGAGCCGTTGTAATCAATTGAAACAGAAGGCCCGGGAGCTGTCTGGTTATAAACAACAGCGACGCCTGAGGAGTCAACGTTACCTGAGATTTTGCCGCCTGAAACCTGGAACATTCCGCCTGATACCTGATCCTTGTAGGTACCGTCCTTCATCTTGTGAGCGGAAAGGCTTACGCTTCCGCCGCCGCCGAGCTTTGCGATAACTACGCCCGAGGTACCGCGCTCATTGTACGCGCAGTCGCCCTGAGATGACAGGTACTCGCTCTCGCCCGCGAAGTAGTTCTTGAACTTATTGACCTCTGCTACGGGCTTTGACTTATAGGTTGTGTCGGAGCTCGCGTCGCCCATATTAGCCGCGGGTCGCGCGAAGTACAGAGCGGAAGCTCCCGCTCTTGAGCCTATAATCGCCCAGCATTTTACGATAGTGTTATTTGAAACGCTCTTTGTGTTTTTGATACCCTTTGAGCCCGAGTCACCCATATATGTATCGTGCGACTCACACCAGAGGACTGACTTGTCGATCGCGAGACCGCTCTTACCGTCGCCGGCGCCGTTGGATGCAAGTCCCGACGCGTCGCCGTTGTTGGCGCATACAAGGCGCCAGTCACTCGCCTGGTTATCGGTGATGCTCATATATTTAGTGTAGTTCTGAATGCTAGTACCCGCGCCGTTGAGGATTTCTCCGTAGAAGAACGCGTTAGGAGCGCCGCCGAGAATAGTCGGCCAGAAATTTGAGCCGCCGTCCTCGCCGGGAAGCTCGATATGCTTAGCCGCGTCAAAACGGAAGCCGTCTACGCCGCAGCCCGCGCAGTCGGCGAGAAGCTGTTTGTACTTCTGCTGGATCGTACCGTTACCTGTGTTGAGGTCGGGCAGACCGATAGCTCCGTGAGTAACCTTATAACGATTGTTATCGTCGTCGGCGCTCATCGGGTCGCTGTGCCAGTATTCAGAGCGGCGTAAATCGCCGTCAACCTGTGTACTTACGTTGTCAAGACCGTTGGTGTACTTACCCTGGTCGGCAAGGTGGTTCGCGACGATATCGACTATGACCTTGATGCCGTACTTGTCAGCTTCACTGCACAGCGCTTTCAGTTCAGATTTAGAACCGAGCCATGAATTTCCATCGGAAATACGGATACCGATTGGCTGGTAAAGCTTCCACCACTGACCCTGCTGATCCTTCCAGCTCGCGCTGTAATCCTTAGGCGGCTGTACGGGAGAGGTCTGGACGGCTGTGTAGCCTGCGTCCTTGATTGCCTTGAGGTTCTGCTTGATTGAGGTATACGACCAGTCAAAACAATGGAGGATCGCGGCTCCCTGAATCTTACTTTGCGGCTCTATACTGCCTGCCGACGTAGCTTTTTTAGGCGTTTCGGCGGCAGAGGTTGAATAACTGCCGACGGCGAAAACCGTTAAAAGCATAGTCAGGCACAGTATAAGCCCGATAATTCTCTTGTTCATTTCTCAAACTCCTAAATTAAATTCAAAACTTCTATAACTTCTAAATTCAAAACTATTTCATTAAATCGTAATATGATAGGAAAGTTCACATTGTTTTTCTTAATGTGATTTTTTTACACCGCTTAAAGCGTAACGAGCGGGCGGCACTGAGGCGCCGCCCCCCGATATTGATTATTTGTCTTATTTTATCTTAACCTTGACGGTTTTGTACGTTGCCATAGGCTCGTACGTTGAGTTGCCCTTTACATCAATAAGGAGCTTGATTTTGTAGGTACCCTTCTTGTACTTGCCCTTGTTAATAGTAATCTTACCTGTCTTTGAAGCGACCTTGATTTTGCCGTAAAGCTTCTTCGCGGTACCGCTCTTGACCTTTGTGACCTTGACCTTGCCCTTCGCGTTTTTAATTGTGACGAGCTTGACCGTTACCTTCTTCTTTTTGAGAGTCTTAGCCTTTACTGTCTTGGTCTTGGCTGTTGTAATCTTAACAGGGTTCTTCTTGAGAAGAAGTTTAGAAGGAGCCTTTGTCGCGGGCTGAGTCGCCTGAGTAGCAGGCTGAGTTGCCTCTGTAGGAGCGGTTGTAGCTTCTGTCGGAAGCTCGGATGTGTAGTAGCCCTCGCTGTCATAGATACAGGCGGTCTTTTCGGGCTCTACGGAGCCTGTGAGCTTGCCGCCCTTGGAGATAAACTTAACTCCGTTTACGTGGTCTGTATATGTACCCTCGGGGAGAGTTGTGTCGATGTTGACATTCATAGTATCCTGGGGTGAGCTGTTGATAAACGCCGCGCCCTTGGAGCCTCTTGTTATGCAGACAAAGCCCTTGTGTCTTTCGATGTTTGTCATCTCGTAGGCTTCACCCTTCATCTGATTGTGGAACTTGTTAAACTCTACGACCTCGGGGTCAAAGTAGTTCTCGTCACCCGCGTTGCCGATTTTGTTTGTTCCCCAGATGGTGCTGTAGTAGCGCGAGGAGGATGTTGACGGAGAGCTGCCCTCGGGTCTGCTGAAGAACAGAGACGTAGTCTCGCCTGTCGCGGTGATGATAGCCCAGCCGCGTCTTACCTGAGCGTTTGTGAGCCAGTATGAAGAAACGCCCGGATCAAAAACTGTGTTGCCGTTGGCGTATGTATCGTGAGTTTCAACCCATGTTACCATACGGTTGCTCTCAGCTCCGTCGTTGGAGAGGTTATTGAGAGCTGTCGCGCTGGAGGCTACGGCTCCTGACTTTCTGCCTGAGATATCGTCAAGATACTTTCTGATTTTGTATCCGTAGGACGACGCTGTTACGTGCATAATCTTGGCGTAATCGTCGTAGCGTGTGGAAATCTTCTGAGCCGAGGTTGAGCCCTGGAGCACCTCGCCGTACTGGAACTCCGCTCCGTTAGGGAGAACTGTAGGCCAGAAGTCGCTTGCGAACGCCTCGTCATCGTCGGGAAGCTCGATGTGCTTAGCCGTATCGTAACGGAAACCGTCGGCGCCTGCCGCTACAACCTTTTTGAGATAGCTTAAAATAGCCTGCTGATATTTGGGATTCTGAGTATTTGTGTCGGGGAGTCCGTCGTACCACTGAGTAACGCTTTTGCGGTCGTCAGGGGTTTTGGAGCCGTCATAATCGTGGTAAAGTCCGCCGTCTATATATCTGAGAGCGGGATCTACCTTTTCCTTGGCGCCTGAGGTATGGTTGGCGACTACGTCAACGATAACCTTCACGCCGTACTTGTGCGCTTCCTCGCACATAGCCTTGAATTCTTCTTCGGTGCCAAGCTGATAGTTACCGATCGTCAGACCTGTGGGCTGATAATGATAGTACCATTTGCCGTTGCCATAAAGCTCCATTCCGCCGTTGTCGCCCTTATTGACGGCGTTGATCGGCGAGGTCTGTACTGCGTCGTAGCCGGCCTCTGCGATACGCGGAATGTTAGCCTTGATGTTGTTGAAGCTCCAGCACCAGCAGTGCAGGATAAGTCCGCCTTCGATCGAGGATTTTGCTTCATCGGAGGTGGCTGTCACGGGAGCGGAGTCCGCCGCGCCGTAGCTGACGCTGAAGCCCGTGAATACGGTCGCGAGAAGCATCACTGACAGTAAAACGGGAAGCAAGCGTGTTGACAATGTTTTCATAAAATTTCATTCCTTTCAACTTAAAATATATGTTAAAAATAAGATTCTCAGTGAGGGCGGCGACTGTCGAGATAGTTTTGCAGAATAATGGTTGCCGCTACCGAATCAACTACGTTTTTACGTTTTTTACCGCGTGTATTTGTGGCGTTGAGGTAGTTGTGAGCCGTTATGGTGGTTCCGCGCTCATCCTGCATATGTACCAGGAGCTTGGTTCTCTCCTTGAGTCCCGCGGCGAATTCACGCGCGTTTTTAGCGGCTTCACCCTCGGTTCCGTCCATATTTTTGGGAAGTCCCACAACAATAAGCTCCGCCTGTCGCGCGAACGCTACGCTGCTGACCTTGTCCAGCAGGAGCTTTGGATTTTTTTCGCTGATCTGAGCCAGAGGAGTCGCGAGCATTTCGTCCTTGTCGCAGATTGCCAGACCCGTGCGCGCCTTGCCTAAATCCACAGATAAAATAATCATTTCGTTTACCTCTAATTACTGATAACGTGTATTACGCTTCGGCATTGACGTTCAGCCAAAGCGCCTCTCCTTTTATTCTATCAAAAAGGAATACAATAATCAAGATATTTTATTGACAATTAATCGCCATTTTTATGCTTACCACGGTTTAACCGTACCTGTCAGGTCGGAGAGCTTTTCGATACCCTTTTCGTCCATATAAGCGGACAGTCCCTCGTTGATTTTTACGGGGGCGTAGGGGTCGTTGAAAAGCACCGTGCCGATTTGCAGAGCGGATGCTCCCGCCATAAACATTTCTACGGCGTCCTGCCATTTCGAGATACCGCCCATAGCGACGATCGGGAGCTTGACGGCGTTGTATACCTGCCAAACCATTCTCAAGGCTACGGGGAAAACAGCGGGACCGCTGAGACCTCCCGTATTGTTGCGGATAATCGGACGGCCTGTGTTTATATCGATTCTCATACCCGTGAGGGTGTTTATCATAGAAATCACGTCGGCGCCGCTGAACTCGGCGGACTTGGCGATTTCGGCTATATCGGTGACGTTGGGGCTGAGCTTGACCATAAGAGGCTTTTTGCAGTAACGTCTGACTGCCGCGGTGATCGCGCCGACTGACTCGCAGGAGGTTCCGAACTGCACTCCCCCGCTCTTGACGTTGGGACAGCTGATGTTAAGCTCAATAAAATCGACGTCGGTGTCGGAGAGCTTCTCCGCCATGGCGCAGTAGTCCTCCTGAGTATTGCCCGCGATATTGGCGATAATACGCGTGTTCTGCTGCTTGAGCCACGGAAGGTCGTACTCGATGAAGTGGTCTACTCCCGGATTTTGCAGACCTACGGCGTTGAGGATACCGCCCTCTGTCTCAGCGATTCTGGGCGCGGGATTACCCGGACGCTCCTTGAGCGTTATACCCTTGCAGGAGATTCCGCCGAGGGTTGAAAGCGGATAAAACTCCGCGAACTCTCTGCCAAAGCCGAAGGTCCCTGACGCGGCGATAAGCGGATTGTTAAACTCCACACCGCAGATTTTTACCGATAAATCACTCATCAAAGAACACCTCCTCAGCGTCATAAACGGGACCGTGACGGCAAACCTGAGACATAAACGCCTCGCTGCCCTTAGGCTTTTGCTTACACGCGCATACAAGACACGCGCCGATTCCGCAGCCCATTCTCTCCTCAAGCGATACCTGACATCTGACCTTGCCCTTGCAGACGGCGGCTACCGCCTTGAGCATCGGGATAGGTCCGCAGGCGAGCACCTCGTCGATCTCGCCGAGTCTTTCGGAAAGCACATCGGTGACAAAGCCGTGTCGTCCCGCTGAGCCGTCGTCGGTAGTGAGAACAAGCTCCGCTCCCGCATTTTTGAAATCATCCTGTAAAATCACAAGCTCTTTATTCCTGAAGCCCGTGATGACAAGAGGATTCTCGCATTGTTTTGCGGTAAAAAGCATATGAGGCACTCCGATGCCGCCGCCGATAAGGCAGTATCTTTTGCCCTTTTCGATCTCAAAGCCGTGACCGAGCGGCGCGAGGATCTCAACCTGCTCGCCCTCCTTCATCTCAGACATGAGACGCGTGCCCTCACCCTTGACCTGAAATACAAGGCGCAGGCTGTTTTCATCCGCGTCGCAGATTGAGATGGGTCGCCTGAGCGTTCTGCCCGGAACCTTGATATTGGCGAACTGACCGCAGGAGGCGAGCTTCGGAAGCTCGTCGTTCGTGACAGTCCAGTCATAGATCCCATCCGCGATACGCTCGTTTTTCACGAGCGTAAAAAGCTGTGTATCATATTTTTTCATACGTTTCACCTCATTTATAGCTAAGCTTTACGGAAATAACGTTAAGGTCATCTTTTCGTGTGACGCTGACGCTCGTAGAGAGCGCGTCCCTGCCGAGTATACTGTTTGCCTCGTCAATATAATCGGCAAAGAGGTACAATTCGCTCGAGAAAAGCTGATTGTAAACCGTCTGGAAACTCAGAGCGTCGGGGTTGACATATATATGCAGATAATCCTCTCCCCTTCGCGCGATTTCGGCGAGGTCGGAGGCAAGAGTGTTGTCGGATAAATCGTTGAGCATTGAGCCCTTGTAGACGTAGTAATTATAATCAAGCGATTTGCAGACGGGGATAATCAGGTTGCAGGACTTGATCGTGCCGTCCTTGCCGAACAGCTTATCGTCGTCGAAATAGCTGATGTCGGGTAGGATCGAATGAGTTTTGAGGAGCTGAGCGGTCGTTACGTTAAAGTAGTCGTACATACTTATATCGTTGATATCGTCCCACGTAACGTCGGTGTAATACCACTTTCCGCCGAGCTTGACGGCGTTCCACACGTGACCCGAGTCGGTGTCGGAGCCGTCTACGGTAATCGACTTGATTCCCGCGTAGGATAAGAGATACTGAAAAGCTCGCGTATAGCCCGAGCATACCGCCTTCTGATTAATAAGACAGCCGTAGATAGTGTAGGGATCGTGGTTTTTGTTATTGTCGGCTTTTTTATCGTACTTGCAGTTTTTGACGATATAATCATGCAGATAAAGCTCACGGTCAAAGTCGCTCATATCCTGCTTAAAACCTCTGAGGATATTGTTGACCGCGGAGTTGAGCTGTCCGAGACGCTTTTTGTACTCAGCCTTTTTCATCGTAAAATAGAGCGTGAGCGTTACGTCGCCCCCGTAAAGCGAGAAGGCGTAGGGCTCGTCAAGCCAGAACATCTGCGGATTATCCATATCAAAGGCTATGAAAACCTCGGCAAGCTGACGTTTTGTCACATTACAGTTCACTACCGTGAAGCTTTGGGAGAGGTAGCTTTTTCTGCCGTCGGCGCCTGAGGGCTTGTCGGTAAAGGCTGTAGCGTGAGCCTTGACCGCCTTGTAAACGCGTTTCATATCATTGGTTTCGAGCGCGTTGTAGCCTGAGTTAAGCTTGATTTTATTAAAAAACCTTGACGGCACTATCTTGCTGTCTGAGCTGTTCTTATCTATTTTTATTGAGTTGCTTTTGTTTGTATTGACATTATCCCTCGAGGTCTTGCTTGTGACGTAGGTGATTGTGGAGCAGGACGAGAGGATGGTCGTTATTATTAAAAGAAAAGGAATTATAATTCTTTTACGCAATTATTTCACCTGTAATCTATCGGTAATGTCGCGACCGCGTTAAGACTCAAGTCCGCGATATTGCCGCTGAGATATTCGTAATAACCCTGTGAGCCGACCATAGCGGCGTTGTCGGTACAGACGCTTTTGTCGGGCTTGTAGAATGTAAAACCGCGTTTTTCGGATTCCTCGGCGAGAGTTTTTCTGAGCAGAGAGTTCGCGGAAACGCCGCCCGCTACGACGAGCTTGGTAACGCCGAAGTCCTCAGCCGCCTTCATAAACTTTGAAACGAGCAGATCTACGACCGCGCGTCTGAATGAGGCGCAGATATCCTCGCGCGGAATTTCCTCTCCGCGCTGCTCCATATTATGTATAAGGTTGATCACGCAGGTTTTGAGTCCCGAAAAGCTGAAATCATACGGCGCGTCGCGCACAACGGGCGTCGGGAATTTGAACGCGTCGGGATTTCCGAGCTCGGCGACCCTGTCCATCTCGATTCCGCCGGGATAGGACATATTCATAGTGCGCGCGGCTTTGTCGAACGCCTCGCCCGCAGCGTCATCGCGAGTCCTGCCGATAACCTTCATTTTTGTATAGTCCTCAACCATAACGATATGGCTGTGTCCTCCGCTGACAACAAGACACATAAACGGAGGTTTTAATTCTTTGTGAGAAATATA
>CACYDB010000183.1 GCA_902773035.1 uncultured Ruminococcus sp.
GACATAAATTTTACACTTTCCATTTTCCATTTTCAATTTATATAAAAACGTGAAAAGTTTTCCAGTTTTTTGTTTTAAATGTAGACTTTTTTGTATAAGGTGTGGTATAATGGGTTTTGGATTTTTACAGTAAGGAGTTATTATTATGCTTGACATCAAAAAATCAATCGAAAATGATACTACGGTTCTTTACCTCACGGGCAGACTCGACACCGCTACAGCCCCTCAGTTCGACAAGTTTGTGGGCGAGAATACAAGCGGAGTTACTAAGCTCGCTATCGACTTCAAGGAGCTTGAGTACATCTCCTCCGCGGGTCTCAGAGTTCTGCTCAAGGCTCAGAAAACTATGAACGCTCAGGGTACTATGACCGTCAGAAATATCAACTCTACGATCTCCGAGATTTTAGAGGTCACGGGCTTTTCAGACATTCTTACCATAGAATAAATTTGGAGGCACATTATGCCTAAAAAAGCAATTACCGAAATGAGCTCCCTCGCCAGAAAGCACTACTCGCTTGAGGCTAAGGCTTTCAGAAGCACTCTCAAGGGCGCCATTATACTCGGACTCGCCGCGCTGATAATCGGACTCGGCTCTTATATCTATTCCCTCGTTCATCAGTACATAGCGGAGGCTCAGAATCTCTCCAAGAGCGCCGCGGCTATCATCAAGGAGGTCGTCGATATCGAGCCTCTGGCTGACGACGTTATGAAGGAATACCGCGCGATGACGCCTGAGCAGAGAGATAAGACGGGCGAGGATGAATACAGGGAAAAATTCTCCTACTTCACCGAACGCGAGGAATACAAGGCGGCTCATAAGGTACTCTACGACTATATAAACGCTATCGACATCGACGATATCTACATCGGTATGTACGACCGCAAGACCTCCGCCCTCGTCTATATCACTGACCCCGGCGACGATGATCCCGACACCTTCGTACTGCCTGTTGACTGGGACCCTGTTCCCGAAAAGGAAATCAACGACTTCCTAGGCTACAGCGGCAGGGGCGAGCTCTATTCGATTCAGAATACGGAATACGGCTGGCTGTGCACAAGCGGCACGCCTGTCAGGAACGCTAACGGCGAGATTGTCGCCTTTGTACTCGCGGACATTTCCCTCGCCAATATCGCTAACGGCGTAAAGGGCTTCTTCTGGACTTTCTTTATAGCTATGATGATACTCGTCAATCTCGTCGGTATTCTTATGGCTAAGCATATGAAGAAGGTTCTCGCAAAGCCTATCAATAAAATAGCCTCAGCCGCTCAGGATTACGTTGACGACAGGCGTAAGGGCATAAAGGACACAGACCATTTCTCAGAGCTCAACATCCGCACGGGTGACGAGATCGAAAACCTCAGTCTTATTCTCTCGGCTATGGAGCGCGAGCTTACGGAGTACGAGGAGCACCTCACCAAGATCACAGCTGAGAAGCAGCGTATAAGCACGGAGCTCTCACTCGCGACGAGGATTCAGGCGGATATGCTCCCGAGCATTTATCCCGCGTTTCCCGAGCGTCCTGAGTTTGACATTTACGCCTCTATGGATCCCGCCAAGGAGGTCGGCGGCGACTTCTACGACTTCTTCCTCATCGACGAGGATCATCTTTGTATGGTTATCGCCGACGTATCGGGCAAGGGCGTTCCCGCGGCGCTGTTTATGATGGCGTCAAAAATCATTCTCGCAAGTCAGGCTATGCTCGGCAAGAGTCCCGCGGATATCCTCACCGATACAAACTCCGCGATATGCTCCAATAACCGCGAGGAAATGTTCGTTACAGTCTGGCTGGGAATTTTAGAGCTCTCGACGGGCAAGCTCACCGCCGCTAACGCGGGTCACGAATATCCCGCCATCAAGAAGCCCGACGGCGACTTTGAGCTGCTAAAGGATAAGCACGGCTTTGTAATCGGCGGTATGGAGGGTATGCGCTACAGTCAGTACGAGCTCACGCTTGAGGCGGGCTCGAAGCTCTTCCTCTACACCGACGGCGTTCCCGAGGCTACCGACAAAAGCTCTGAGCTTTTCGGCGCGGAGCGTATGATAGACGCCCTCAACGTTAAGAAGGACTCCTCTCCCAAGGATATTCTCAAGAATGTCAGGGAATCCGTAGACGGCTTTGTCAAGGACGCCGAGCAGTTCGACGACCTGACAATGCTCTGCCTTGAATATAACGGAGGTGACGCGTAATGGAGCAAAAGCATTATGAGCTTGAGATCGCCGCCGATATTGAGAAGCTCGGCGACGCGGCGGCTTTTGTGGAAAACATTCTCGAGGAAAACGACTGTCCCCTAAAGGCTCAGACTCAGATTGACGTTGCCTTTGAGGAGATTTTCGTAAACATCGCCCACTACGCGTATCCCGACGGCGAGGGTAAGGCTAAGATCGCAGTTGACGCCTGTCCCGAGTTTGCGGAGATCACGTTCATCGACAGCGGTATCCCCTACGACCCTCTCGCCAAGGCTGACCCCGACATCACTCTCAGCGCCGAGGAACGTCAGATCGGCGGACTGGGGATATTTATGACGAAGAAGCTTATGGACGAGATACATTATAAATATGAGGATAATTGTAATATCCTGACGATGAAGAAATTTTTCTGATTCGCAATAAGGCTTCCCTTGGGAGACTCTCCCATTGGGAGAGATGTCGCGAATGCGACAGAGAGGGTGCCGTCTCCTGCTAAGGAAAAGCTGTCGAGCGTAGCGAGACTGAAGAGGGTCCACTAAAAAAAGTCATAATCATTAACGTTCGAGCTCTCGAACATTCTAAAGTTGACCCTCTCCCGCCTCATTTCATTCGGCACCCTCCCCCGAGGGAGGGCTTAGCGCATTATCAAA
>CACYDB010000184.1 GCA_902773035.1 uncultured Ruminococcus sp.
AAAGCTCTTATGAAGGGCATAGATCAGCTTGCAGACACAGTTAAGATCACACTGGGACCCAAGGGCAGAAACGTTGTTCTCGATAAGAAGTACGGCGCTCCCCTTATCACCAACGACGGCGTGACTATCGCCAAGGAAATAGAGCTTGACGACGCCTTTGAAAACATGGGCGCACAGCTTGTTAAAGAGGTTTCTATCAAGACCAACGACGTTGCGGGCGACGGCACCACCACCGCCACTCTGCTGGCTCAGGCGCTTATCCGCGAGGGAATGAAGAATGTTACCGCGGGCGCCAACCCCATGATCCTCAAAAAGGGCATTGCCGATGCGGTAAACGTTGCTGTTGAGGCTATCATCAAGAACAGCCAGAAGGTTGCGGGCACCGCAGATATCGCCCGCGTTGCCACAGTTTCTTCTCAGGATGAGTTCATTGGCAAGCTTATCGCCGAGGCTATGGAGAAGGTGACTACCGACGGCGTTATCACCGTTGAAGAGAGCAAAACCGCCGAAACCTACAGCGAGGTTGTTGAAGGTATGATGTTCGACCGCGGCTACATCGCTCCTTATATGGTCACCGATACAGATAAAATGGTTGCAGAGCTTGACAATCCGCTTATTCTTATCACCGACAAGAAAATCTCTACCACTCAGGAGATATTGCCTGTTCTTGAGCAGATCGTTCAGTCCGGAAGAAAGCTTCTTATAATCGCCGAGGATGTTGAGGGCGAAGCTCTTACAACTCTTGTTCTCAACAAGCTTCGCGGCACCTTCACCTGCGTAGCGGTCAAGGCTCCGGGCTTTGGCGACAGACGTAAGGAAATGCTGCAGGATATCGCGACGCTCACAGGCGGTACCGTTATTACATCCGAGCTCGGACTTGAGCTCAAGGACGTAACTCTTGACCAGCTCGGCACAGCGCGTCAGGTCAAGGTTGACAAGGAAAACACAATCATCGTAGACGGCGCGGGAGATCAGGACGCTATCAAGGCGAGAGTCGGTCAGATCCGCTCTCAGATCGAGACCACAACCTCCGACTTCGACCGTGAGAAGCTCCAGGAAAGACTCGCCAAGCTCGCGGGCGGCGTTGCCGTAATCAAGGTCGGCGCGGCTACCGAGATCGAAATGAAGGAAAAGAAGCTCAGAATCGAGGACGCTCTCGCGGCTACAAAGGCTGCCGTTGAGGAAGGTATCGTAGCGGGCGGCGGAATCGCTCTTATGAATACGATCCCCGACGTTGAGAAGTACACCGAAACTCTGGGTGGTGACGAAAAGACAGGCGCTCAGATCGTACTCAAGGCTCTCGAGGCGCCGCTCCGTCAGATCGCTTTCAACGCGGGACTTGAAGGCTCCGTAATCGTTGAGAACGTCAGAAAGGCTGACAAAACAGGCTACGGCTTCAACGCTCTCACAGAGGAGTACGGCGATATGGTTGAAGCGGGTATCGTAGATCCCGCCAAGGTTACTCGCTCGGCGATCCAGAACGCTTCCTCAGTTGCCGCTATGGTGCTCACTACAGAGTCGCTTGTAGCCGACATCAAGGAAGAGAATCCCGCTCCGATGCCTTCGGCTGATATGGGCGGAATGTACTAATGTTTATAAAAAAAGCTGACCTGTGAAAAGGTCAGCTTTTTTTAGTGAGAAGTGGTAAGTTTTAAGTGATAAGTAATTTTTTCTTTATTTCTTACAACTTATCACTTACCACTTACAACTAACAAAGGGTTTCCTCGCTTGCGGGAAACCCTTTTGTTGATATTACATACTTTCGGGACACTCGATATTGAACATATCGAGAACGTTTTTGATGACGGTTTTGACCGCCGTACACAGACTGAGTCTTGCCTGCATAAGTCCCTCGTCGTCACACTTTACGCGGCAGGAGTTGTAGAACTTGTGGAAGAGGGTCGCGGTCTGAGTAACGTAACGCGTGATTTTGGTAGGGTCATAGTCCTTAGCCGCGGCGACGATCTCGTTGGAAAACTCCGCGATGTGATAGATAAGCTCCTTTTCCTCAGGCTCAACGAGAAGCTTAAGCTCGTCGTCAGTAGCCTTCCGGGGCTCAATACCGTCCTTTTTAAGCGCCTTGATGATACTGCATATTCTCGCGTGAGCGTACTGAACGTAGTAAACGGGATTCTGACTGTCCTGCTGAACGGCGATGTCAAGGTCAAAGTCCATCTGAGTATTAGCTTCCCTTGTGTTAAAGAGGAAGCGAGCGCTGTCTACGGGAACCTCCTCGAGCAAATCGCCGAGCTGAATAGCCTTACCTGTACGCTTGCTCATCTTGACGACCTGACCGCCCGATACGAGCTTTACAAGCTGCATAAGCACTACCCTGAACTCATCCGCGTTATAGCCGATAGCGTCCATAGCGCCCTTCATACGCATAACGTGACCGTGGTGATCGGCGCCCCAGATGTCAATCAGGGTTTCAAAGCCGCGGTCAAATTTATTCTTGTGATAAGCGATGTCGGCGGTGAAGTAGGTCGGATTTCCGTTCTGACGGATAAGCACGTCGTCCTTAAGCTCGAGCTTGTCGATGTAGTCCTGCTTTTTACCTTCCTTGAGCAGAATCTCGGTGCAGACATCCTTGTTTTTATACCAGATCGCGCCTTCCTTTTCATAGGTAAGACCTTTCTCCGTGAGTAAATCGACAACCGCCTTTACCTCGCCCGAGTTGTGAAGCTCGGACTCAAAGAACCACTTGTCGTAGTGGATTTTGTATTTTGCCATATCGCTCTGCATTTTGGCGATATTCTTGGGCAGGGCGTAATCCACGAGAGCCTTTTTACGCTCCTCGCCGCTGACGTTTACAAGCTTGTCGCCGAACTCCTCGGCGTAGGCTTTAGCGTGATCGGTGATGTCGCCGCCCTGATATCCGTCCTCGGGGAAGGGGAAGGAGCTGTCGTAGATTTGCAGGTATCTCGCCTCAAGCGAGCAGGCGAATTTTTCGATCTGATTTCCTGCGTCGTTAACGTAAAATTCTCTGTAAGAATTATAACCCGCCTTTTCGAGCACTGCCGCAAGACAGTCGCCGAGAGCTCCGCCTCGCGCGTTACCCATATGCATGGGACCTGTCGGATTGGCTGATACGAACTCAACCATAACCTTCTTGCCCTGACCGTAGTCGGACGAGCCGTAGTCGCCGCCCTCGTTCTCAACGTCCCTGAGTACAGAGGCGTAAAAATTCTTTGAGTAGAAGAAGTTGATAAATCCGGGTCCCGCGACCTCACATTTCTCAAAGAATGTGCCGTCGAGCTTGAGGTTGGACGTGATCGTCTGAGCGATTCTGATCGGCGCGGTTCTGAATACGCGCGCCCCTGCCATAGCCGCGTTAGTGGCTAAGTCGCCGTTGGAACGGTCGGCGGGAGTCTCGATTATAAAGTCGTCAAGCTTCGCGTCGATAAGCTCGCCGTTTTTGACCGCCTCGTCGATCGCGGCGGTGATCGCTTCTTTAAGTTGATTTTTAGCTGTATTTAAAGTGTTTGACATAATTTACCTTCCTTTTTCCTCAATATCAATGAAGAATTCATTGTTTGACACAAGCTCGTTGTTGAAGTCGAGCGAGTAGCTGACGTGGAGCTTGCCGCCCTTTTCATGCAGATTGTTTTTGATCTCCGCGGCTGAAACGCCGATCATCAGGTCGCCCATAACCGTGCGGTAAAGGCACTGATGACGCTTTCCCTTCTCGATTATCAGACGCGTTTGCTGACTTCCGTTGCGGATGATCGTTACGCGGCTGTCGTCCTCGACCTTCACGAGATTGCTCGAGGAAACCATCGGGTTATCCTCGTCGTATTCCTTGTAGCCTATGTAGGTGCGGTCGCTCTTGACCATATAGCTGCCGACGGTCTGGAGCTCGATTTTATCGCGCTCGCCGTCAACCTCCTGGATTCCCGTGACGGAAATCAGGTACTTGTCCTTATTGTTCTCCATAAAATTACTCCAAAATCAGTACAATTCAATATTGATCTGCTCGACCGTGTAGCTCACGTTCTCGCCGAGGAATACGCTCGCGACATTTTCAAAGCCGTCGGGAGTGTCGGAAACATAGAACTCATTTTTGCCCTTTCTTTCCTTATCGGCGCACAGCAGATTATTTTGCTTGAGGATCTTCGCGGCGTAGATTGCCGTTTCCTTGCCGCTGTCGATAAGCCTTACCGAGTCGCCGACCACCTGAGAAATAGCCTTCTTGATGATCGGATAGTGAGTGCAGCCGAGGATTATCGTATCGACCTCAGCCTTCATCACGGGTTCGAGGTAACGCTCGATCGTAAGACGCGTTATCGGATCGTCCTTGTCGATAAAGCCGCTCTCAACAAGCGGTACAAACAGAGGACAGTCCTGCTCGACAACCTCGATCTCGCTGTCAAAGCCGTGGATCAGGTCGCGGTAGCTGTGACTGTTGATAGTCGCGCTTGTGCCGATAACGCCGATTTTCTTTTTCTTCGTAGCCTTAGCCGCCGCGAAGCAGGTGGGGGAAACTACACCCGTATAATGAACGGGCAAGTCGTTTTTGAGGTTCGAGGCAACCGAGCTGACGGTGCCGCAGGCGGCGATGATCATCTTAACATTATGCTTTAAAAGAAATTTAGCGTCCTGCATAGCGTAACGCTTGATAGTGGAGTTCGAGCGCGTGCCGTAGGGAACTCTGCCCGTATCTCCGAAATATACAATATCTTCATTCGGCAGTATTCTTCTGAGCTGACGGACGGCTGTAAGACCGCCGAGTCCCGAGTCGAATACGCCTATGGGAGCGTTGCTCATAGGTTATCTCTCCAAGTCAAAAGTAATCATATTTATTCAATTTATTATAATAACACAAAACGCCTTTTCTTTCAAGAAATTTGCCCTAAAAAAATTTACAACATTTTCAGAAATATTTTCAAAAAAAGTGTCACAAAATCACCGTTTCGCAGGTTATATATATAGAAGATTATTTTGAAAGGCTAAGGTGATTATTATGAAAAAGACAATAAGCGTTTTGGTAACTTTTCTGATTATATGCTCATCTTTTATTTCAGCTTTTGCCGAGGCAGGATTATCTCAAACCGATAGCTTCAAGCAGGCGGTAAAGGATTACGCAAAGCAGTACAAAGAAATTCACTACACCACAACCGTAATCAGCGAGAATCAAGACTATGTACTCTTTCATCTCGGAGACTCTGTAAGAGCTGAAAAGGCGCTCGTCATCGGCGATTATGAATTTCACTCGGAAACATGGATTAATAACAACGGAAACATCGGCTATTGTTATTATGACGGTACCGTGGTTTACGGAATCAAAGAGGCTGTAGAGAATAAGCTTATCACTGTGGAGCGGCTCAGCGAGCTTATCCCAAATACAGAAAAACGCGATGAGGATTATTGCCTGAGAAAGCTGATGTCCAATGGATACTATGCCGAAAAAGCGAGTATAATGGGCTATGTCGGAGATGATATAATCTGTTATGCCTTTGACGCCGACAGCGGATACTCGGGCGTTTTTAATATCGGCGACTATGAGTTTACCTCTATGAATGAGTATGAGGATACATCTATTAATGTTTTTGTGATTCGCAAGGACTTTCACGGTTATTTTGCGCTTCCGCTTAAAAAGGCATATGACATAATGTTGATTGAAGATTTAGAGCCGTATATCAAGGCTTTAAGAAAGGCTCAGAGCGAGCATAACGAGGGTTACTATCCCTTTGGATTCAGAAAGCTTCCCGAAAGTGTTGAAGCTAAGCGTATGAATACTATCAAAAACAACGGCTATGACGTAAGCTTTATCAGGGTGCTGGGCAAAGTCGGAAGCTATGACCTCTGTTACTCCGGCAACGGACAGACGGAATGGTATCATGACGAATATAACGAGCCTTATACTGTAGTCGATAGCTTTGATATAGGCGCGTATCATTTCAGTTATGTTGACAGAATGCTGCCTTACAGGCTGGAGCTGTTTGTTACCGATGATAACGCCGCTTATACGCTCGAGGATGCCTATGATATGCACGTGATCGGTGATAACGAAATGGACGAAATCTTTCCGATGATTCAATATCTAAAGCCGTATTCTTTTTTAAAGGTGGAGAAAAAATCTGACAGCGGACTGACCGACGCGGAAAAACGTGTTGCCGATTATATGCATATTGAGCTGAAAGAGAAGAGTTCGGATTTGAAAGTTATGGGCGAGCTTCCGGGAGATAAAACGGTGATTAATTATATTGAATCATCCAGAACAGATTCACAGCCAAACTGTTTAAAACTCGGAGATTATATCATCAACTACTATTTTTACGCCAACGACAAAAGTCCGATTTTTATTGTGACAAGTGACGCGGTATATCCTATTGACGAGGCGTACGAAAAAAAGATAATCGGCAACGATGAAATGAGTCAAATAAAAAATATGTATGACAGATTATTCGGTACGGGAATCAGCTCTTTTATTGAAGCAAGCGGAAACGAGAAAACTCTCGCGGATTACCTGGAGCAAAAGGGATGGTTCAGAAGCTACGGCTACAGCTATACCGAGCTCGGCGAGATTAACGGCTACACGCTTGCGCGTTCCTTCACAACCAGAAGAGTTAACGACTTACAGCTGGGAAGTTATCGAATGACTGTTGACGACCGGATTTATTTTCCGTATAACCCGGCATGGGGAACCGAGCTGTTCTTGATAAAGGGCAGCGAGGTGCTGACGCTTGAAGAAGCCGTCGGGTCCAAGGCGGTGCCGGTCGAGGAAGTTATCAGGCTATGCGACCAAAACAAGCTGACCGAGATTCAATTCGGAAAGATTGAAAGCGATTCGGTAGAGCTTAAACAGAAAAATAATCCAATCAAGATAAAGGCTGTGAGCAAAAGTCTGAAAGCCAAAAAGCTCAAAAGCAAAAAGCGCAGCTTTAAGGCTCTGACAATCAAAAACACTCAGGGTAAGTGCAGTGTACAGGTCGTAAAAAAAGGAACAAGCTCAAAGCTATACAGCAAGGTTAAAGTCAAAAATAACGGAACAGTTACCGTCAAAAAAGGTACGTACAAGAAAAAGACTTACAGAATCAAGTTGAGGATTACAGCCGCCGGTAACTCAAAATTTAAACCAAAAATAATTTATAAAACAATAAAGCTGAGAATTGTGTGAGTATTCGGGATTGCTGTTCGGCAATCCCGATTCCTTTTTAATATAAAATCCTACAAAAAACTTGACTATCACCGAGCAATTTAATATAATAAAGGAGTATTAATTTATGTTAGAGGTGAGTCCGATAGGAGTTTATGAAGAACTTCAGGCTCGCGGTCTGATTGCTCAGGTTACTGACGAAAAAGAAATTCGCGAGCTCGTAAATAACGGAAAAGCAACATTTTACATAGGATTTGATCCGACTGCGGACAGTCTGCACGTCGGTCACTTTATGGCGCTGTGCCTTATGAAGCGCTTGCAGATGGCGGGCAACAAGCCCATAGCCCTTGTAGGCGGCGGCACAGGTATGATCGGCGATCCCTCGGGTCGTACCGATATGCGTAAAATGCTTACAAAAGAAGATATCGAATACAACTGCAACCGCTTTAAAGAGCAGATGTCCAGGTTTATTGACTTCTCAGACGGCAAGGCGCTTATGGTCAACAACGGCGACTGGCTCCTCGACTTGAACTATGTTGAGGTTCTCAGAGAGGTAGGAGCCTGCTTCAGCGTCAACCGTATGCTTACAGCCGAGTGCTATAAGCAGAGAATGGAAAAGGGCTTGAGCTTCCTTGAGTTCAACTATATGATCATGCAGAGCTACGACTTCTACAAGCTCTATATGGATTACGGCTGTAATATGCAGTTCGGCGGCGACGACCAGTGGAGCAATATGCTCGGCGGCACAGAGCTTATCAGACGTAAGCTCGGCAAGGACGCTTACGCTATGACTATCACCCTCCTGCTCAATTCAGAGGGCAAGAAGATGGGCAAGACTCAGAGCGGCGCCGTATGGCTTGATCCCGAAAAGACCAGCCCCTACGAATTTTACCAGTATTGGAGAAACGTAGCCGACGCCGACGTTCTCAAGTGCATCAGAATGCTTACCTTCCTGCCGCTTGAGGAAATCGACAAGATGGACAGCTGGGAGGGCGCTCAGCTCAATACCGCCAAGGAGATTCTCGCCTTTGAGCTTACAAAGCTCGTTCACGGCGAGGAAGAGGCGACAAAGGCTCATGAAGCGGCGAGAGCGCTGTTCGGCTCAGGCTCGAACACCGACAATATGCCGAGCACAGAGCTTTCCGACGAGGACTTCACAGACGAGTTCTCGGCGCTTGACCTGCTCGCGAAATGCTCGCTTATCCCGTCAAGAAAAGAGGGCAGACGTCTTATTCAGCAGGGCGGCGTGTCCATTGACGGTGAAAAGGTAGACGATCCGTTTAAGAAGATCACAAAGGAGATGTTCTCCGAAAACGGCTATGTCGTAATCAAAAAGGGCAAGAAGGTTTACCACAAGGCTATTTTAAAGTAAATGAGGAATTTTGATGGGCTGACCCATCTGAAAATAAGGAGGAAAAAATGAAAAAATTTTTCGGTGAATTTAAGGAATTCATAATGCGCGGAAACGTTATGGATCTTGCGGTAGCTGTTATCATCGGCGCGGCATTCGGCGCTATTGTAACCGCTCTGTGCGACAAGATCATCACACCGCTCATCCAGCTCCTTATCGGTTCTATTTTCGGTAAGAGCATTGACGAGATGACGAAGGTCCTCAACGTAGGTCCTATCGAGTTCGGCGCGTTTATTTCAGCGGTTCTCAACTTCATCATTATGGCGTTCATAATCTTTCTTATGGTCAAGGCTGTTAACAAGGCTATGGCCATCGGTAAAAAGAAAGAGGAAGAAGAGGAAGAGGCTACCACAAAGATTTGTCCTCACTGTAAGTCCGAGATCAATATCGAAGCTACAAAGTGTCCCTTCTGTACAAGCGATATTCCGGAAGAGGAAGAATAATCTGTTTTGGATTCCTGCCAAGCGGTAACCGAGTGTTACCGCTTGCTTTTTACTCTAAGGTGATTTATGATGGGTATTCTCAAAAAAGCGTTGTGCGCTGTACTGATTACAATTCTGATCATATCCGCGTTCTCTATGCCTACCTCCGCGAAGGTGACGAGAAAGCTCCGCGGCGAGTACGCCGAGGGTGAGGTTATAGTCAAATTGAAGTCGTCGGCAGGCAGCAAATTTCTAAAAAAGAAAAATGCCGCCTCTCTTTACGGCGGCGGACTCAGTATGGAGTCATCAAGCGAGCTCGGAAAAAAGAATAAGCTTAAATTTGTTACCCTCAAAAGCAAGAGTAAGACCACGGCTGAGCTTGTCGAGTCTCTCGAGGACAACGAGAACGTAGAGTACGCGATTCCGAATTACGTCAAGCGACAGTGCTCCCTCAGCAACGATACTTACGCCGACTTCCAGTGGGCGCTCAAAAACAACGGTAACGAAAACGGCATAGAGTCCGTCGATACCGCGGCGCCTCAGCTGTGGGATAAATCCGCTCGGTACGGCAAAGAGCAGATCGTTGCCGTGATAGACAGCGGCATTGACCTGACCCACGAGGACTTAAAGGACGTTTTGTGGACAAATCCCTACGGCGACGAGCTCAAGGGCGTCCACGGCTACGATTTCACAAAGACCGTTCCCTCGCGCGAGCCCATTGACGACAACGGTCACGGCACTCATATAGCGGGGATTATCGCCGCGGCGGCGAATAACAACAAGGGTATCAGCGGAATAGCTCAGTCGAACGTCAAGATAATGGCGCTCAAAGCCTCCAGGGGCGGCGACTTTTACGCCTCCGACGAGCTGCGCGCCTTTGAGTATATCGAGAAAGCCGTCAGCCTCGGAGCCAATATCGTAGCAGTCAACTGCTCCTACGGCGGCGAGAGCGATATTAACGACAAGCTTCACTACGACCAGATTTTTGACACTCTCGGCTCTCTCGGAGTTATGGTATGCGTAGCCTCGGGCAACGAGTATCTCGACATCAGCGACCATTCAAACGGAAGGTACTATTCTCCCGCGTGCACCGACAGCAAGTACGCCATGACAGTCGGCTCAACTAACGAGCGCGACGAGCAATCCGCGTTCTCAAATTACGGCGACAAGTACGTCGATATCGCCGCGCCGGGCTCCAACATTCTGTCAACGGTCAACCGCAATTGCTTCAACCCCTCGATTTACAGCGGCGAACAGATAGACGAGCTCTGCGAGTATTATCAGGGCTATAACGAAGATATGGAAACGGGCGACTTCGGCTATCCTGACATCCTCGAAGTTGACGGACCCGTCTACACCTACTACGAGAGCGAGTTTTTCGGTAAGAGCGGAATGTCTATATCTTTTGAGCCCGCGAAAAAGGGCGACGTGTATTTTGTTGAGATCCCCTTCAAGCTCAAATCCGACGACGGCAAATATTCCGTCAGCTTTATGACCAAGTTCCCCGAGGACTCCGACTGCTTTATCATCGACGTTCCCGCCGATTACGACTCGCAGAACTGCGGCGATGAGATTATTAAGCGCGGCTTCTACTTCGGAAGCTACGGCTCTGACGCGTGGGATCACTACGTTTTTGAGTCGGGAACGGCAGACGAGAATTACAAAAAAGGTCTTGACCGCAAGCTTGTGATCTACGTCAGCTCATCCAACGGAGCGTTCTATCTTGACGACCTCGCGATAAGCAAAAGCGATATTGACGAGGACAAGTTCGGCAAGTACGATTTTATGAACGGCACGTCGATGTCAACTCCGTACGTAGCGGGAGCCGCGGCGCTGATAAGAAGCCTTCGCGACAACGTTACGGTTGAGGAAACGATCAGCGCGCTGAAAACCTGCGCGCGCTACGCTCCCGATTTAAAGGGCAGCGTCGCGGACTGTTCCTCGATGTATCTCAAGGATGTTGAAGCCTATATCAACTCAAGCGTCTTTCCGACGGATTCGATTCAGCCTGAATCAATTGAGCCCTCGGCGGCTCAACCGTCCGATACCGAGCCCTCAACAGCTCCCGATGAAAAGACGGAGGAAATTATCTACAAGCTCCCTGACGTAAAAACCAAGCTTACGCTGTTCTCGTATTCGGAGAAGCTGTACGTCGGAAAAAAATATAAAATCGACACGAACGTAGAGTACGCCAAGGGCAAGACAAAGTTCAAAAGCTCTGATTCAAAAATAGCCTCGGTATCGTCAGGCGGCACCGTCAAGGCTAAGAAAAAGGGTACGGCGTATATAACCGTCAGCAATAACGGCTCGTCGAAAAAGCTCAAAATCAAGGTTCTCAACCCCAAGCTTAACGTTAAGACAAAGACGCTGAGAGCAGGGAAGAGCTTCAAGCTTAAAATCAAGGGCAAGGTCGGAGCGGCTAAGTTTGTATCATCAAATAAAAAGATAGCCGCTGTCTCCAAGTCCGGTAAGGTTAAGGCGAAGAAAAAGGGCAGAGCCGTTATCACAGTTGTGACCAACGTAAAAATCAAGCTGAAATGTAAAATAAAAGTAAGGTAATGAATAGAATTGTTTCGGGCAAAGGAATCGTGAAAGATTCTTTTGCCCATATTTTTGCGTACAAATAAACTTTTTGCAGATGTAAAACGTATACATAGTGAAAGCTTTCAATCAGACGAAAGGAGGGAGGGGATTGGAACCTTTTTTTGAGGAGTACATAAACCTTTACAGCGGTGAGCTGACTCGGTTTTGTATTTCATTATGCGGTAATAAAGCAGATGCCGACGATCTTTTTCAGGAAACATGGTACAAGGCTATGAAAAATTATGATAAGTACAACGACGCTTATCCCTTTGAGAAGTGGTTGCTTGCCATATGCGCGAATTGCTTCAAGGATTTCAAAAGGTTGTCTCATAACAAACGCATAGTCGGATTCCAAAACGAGTCCGAGGAGAATTTGTTTTTTGATTCACTTCCCGATATTAACTCGGAAAAGAGATTTGATTATGTTGAGCTGCATTGTGCTGTAGCGGCTCTACCGAATAAATTTAAGGTTGTGTTAACTTTATATTACTTTAAAGATTATTCTATAAAAGAAATATCTGAGATTCTTAGCTTGGCGGAGGGGACGGTCAAGTCAAGACTCAGAAAGGCAAAATCTGTATTGAAAAGGAGACTTACGGATGAAAATTATTAATGACAATATGCTTGATAAAATGTTGTACGATTATTACAAAAGGAAGGCTCCCGAAGTATTTAGAGTGAAAGAGTTAAAAAAACCTTGCAAGGAGTTGAATTTTATGAAAAACAAGCTTGTGCTCAGGGCCGTATCTATAGCGGCTTGTGTAGCGATTGTATTTACGCTTGGGGTGTTTTCGCATCACGGAGGGCAGGAGAACAGTTTTTCGGTTATAGCTAACGCCGAAACCGCCTCACCCGATGAGCTAAAGGAAAACACCTTTACCGCAATGGAAAAGATTATGTGGAACGACTTTGGCATTGGCGATGAAAGGTTTGCCTTGGCTATTGCTTTCAATATGAGAGTGAAGGGTGATAATATTGATACTGTAACGTATAAAATCAACAACGGTCTTTTTGAGATTCATTACGGCTGTGATGATGCTGTTGACAAAAAGAGCGCTCATATTGATTACGACGACTATGTTCAGCCCGGGTACAGAGCGTTCAGCGAGTATACAGTGAAGTATGACAGTCAGCCGATGTTTTCAAATGAGGATTATCCGAAATCAAGGTATATCAACGGGATGACTCCAATAGGGATTCCGCTTGTTGTTAAGGCTTCTGACGGAGGCGAAGGTGCTGAGATTCTTAAAAAGGTCGGTGCCTTGTACAAGAATAACACAAAGAATGCTTCCGCAAAGCTTAACGAATATCTGGAGAGGCTTCTTAAAATATGCCTAAAGGATATAACAGTTGATGTGACAGCAAGATTCAAAGACGGTTCAAAACAGACTAAGACATTGAAAATCGAAGTCAAGAACAGAAAGAAATTCTTGTTTAGTGACGCTGTCTTTACCGCTAAGCTGGTGAAAAATTAAAGTAGAGGCTGACCTTTGGTCAGCCTCTACTTATAGCAGTTTAAGTATCTCGTCAACGGTTTCCTCGAGCGAGCTGCCGTCCTTATATTTTATAGTCAGATCGCTGTACTTTTCGTAGTACGGCTTTCTTTCTCTCAGAATGTCCTCCAGACTTTCGCCGTCCTTGCAGGCGATTCCTCTGTCCGCGTAGTTGCCGAGACGCCTTTTGAGCTCGTCGAGCTCAACGTCAATGTATATTACCGTGCCGAGCGAGCTGAGGTTTTCCATAGCCTCCTTCGCCATTATCATAGAGCCGCCCGTCGCGATCACAACTCTGTCGCAGATTATCTCTTTTCCGACGTTGCTCTCAGTCTCAAGAAAGTAGTCGAGCCCCTTTGAGTCGATTATGCCCTGGAGCGTGCTTTTTTCTCTTTGAGAAATAAAAGAGTCTGTGTCAAGATAACCGTAGCCCAGTCTGCGCGCGAGGATGATCCCCAGCGTACTCTTGCCGCTGCCGGGCATTCCGACCAGAATAATATTGTTCATCACAGCACCTTGATCTGTAATGTATCGGTGCCGTAGGATGGCTCGATTTTGTTCGAGGAAATCACAACCACGATATCGCCGCGCTGAACGATTCCCGTTTCCATAGCCTTCTCCATAGCCTGTCGCGTAATATCGTCCGTATTTTCAAGCTCCTCGCCGAGCACAGCCGTAACGCCGCTGCTCAGGCAAAGCTTATGCTGAACGAGTGTAGAGGTAACGACAGCGATAATCGGACATTCGGGACGGAAGTGAGCCATAGCCCTCGCGACCTTGCCTGTAGCCGACTCAACTATAATAGCCTTGGCGTTGACGTTCTTCGCGACATAACGCGCCGAGTAGCAGATACTCTTGCGGAAGGAGTTGGAGTCGTAGTACTCCTCAATGTATTTCTGCAAAGCCAGATCCTCGTGATTGCTCTCAGCCTCCTTACAGATGTCGGAGAGAGCCTTAACGCTCTCAACGGGATACTGACCCGCCGCCGATTCTCCCGACAGCATAACAGCCGAGGTGCCGTCGTAAACGGCGTTGGCGACGTCGCTTATCTCAGCTCGTGTTGGAAGGGGGTTGGTAGTCATACTTTCGAGCATCTGAGTAGCCGTAATGACGTACTTGCCGTGAGCGACTGTTTTTCTGATAATGGTTTTCTGTATCTCGGGCAGCTTGATAAACGGGATCTCAACGCCCATATCGCCGCGCGCGACCATAATACCGTTAGAAAGGTCGATGATATTGTCAATGTCGTCGTAACCGCTCTGATTCTCAATCTTGGAGACGATGTCAACTCCCTCGTAGCCGATTGAGTCTATGTAATCTCTCAGAGTGGAAACGTCGTCGGAGGAGCGTACAAAGCTTGCCGCGACGATCTCCGCGCCCTGTGAAAGACCGAACTCGATATCAGCTCTGTCCTGAGCGCTGACAAACGGCATCGAGATGTGATAATCGGGAATGTTGATACTCTTTCTGTTTGAGAGCACGCCGCCTTTGGTGACCGAGCATTCTATATAATCCTTCGTAACGTGAGTTACGGCAATTGCGATTTTGCCGTCGTCAAGGAGTATTCTTCTTCCGATAGCCTTCTGCTTTTCGGCGAGAAAAATATCGACGAGCTTAGGGTAGCTGATTCCGATACCCTCCGCGGTACCTTTTTTCTCATCCTTAAAGAGCTTGAAGGACTGACCCTCAGTAAGCGTGACCGAGCCTTCCTCAAAAACTCCGATTCTGACCTCGGGTCCCTTTGTGTCAAGAAGGATAGCGACGTTCTTGCCTGTCTTGGCGATAGCCTCTTTCAGACGGTCGAGTCTTACCTTCTGTTCCTCGTGAGTGCCGTGCGACATATTGATTCTCGCGACGTTCATACCCTCGTTGATCATACGTACAAGAGTTTCAAGGTTATCGCACGCGGGACCGAGCGTGCAGACTATTTTGGTTTTTCTCATTAGAATACCCCCATTCCTAAAATATACCTATATTATAAACACTTCTTTATAATTATTCAATAGTTTCAGGAAAATGTTTAGAGGATTTTTTGAACCACTTATACAATAAGACGGCGTACAGCGCCGTCTTATTTCTATCTGTTATTTGATTCTGTCTTGACCGAACGAGTAGCTGAGATGATTTTCAAGTGTTTTCAGCAGATGGGGCTGATGAATTACAAAATGTATGGGAGGATCGTTGAGCTTTGAGATGACCGCCGATCTTCCCTCGGCTATCGTGATCGCCAGATTTGTAAAGGATTGGCTGTTGTTTTTCTCTAATATAAAGCCGGGATTCTTCCTTGAATATTCCTTGGTAAGTCTCAGATGCTCCGCGTATTCCTCATAGGTGTAATACATCGTTTTCTCAAAGAACACTCCCGAGGTCGATATTGTCAGAGGATTCTTCTCAAATTCCTCGCGTGAGATTATCGGGATTCTCTCGGTAATGGTGTTAGTCCGCAAAAGAATGGCTACCTGTTTGTTCATTCTCGATACATCCTCGGAGAGTTGTCTGTAATCTTCATCGGAGACATTGTTGCGCGCGCAGATTTTTTTCAGCAGCTCGTCGCTCATTGTGCAGATGGGCAGGGAGAAGTTTATCGTCGAGTAACTCCTCTTAACAGACCTGCGCGTTTCCATAAAGGTGTGGAAAGCTTCCTTGTTTTCCTTGAGGTAAATATCCATAAGCGGCTTGCTTCTTTCCATCAAGTCCCTGAATCTTGAGCGGTAGTATACCATTTCTTTTTCTTTTCTGGTGAAGTAGACCCGTCCGTGATTCATCTTTTCTCCGATACACTCTCCCGCGAGCGCCGTGGATGAGGATAGATAGAGAGCGTTGCGGAAAACATCACTTTGTTCTATCAGGTAATATGGGGTGATGAGCCCCGTCATATACGGCGCCACCCAGACCTTGAACCCGTAGAGCATATCCTTGAGCGTGCGGTTCAGCTCGTGGATAATGTATATTTTTAAACCCTTTTTCAGCAGCAGAGCAAGATAAAAGAACCATTTATCCTTGAATTCGGGTTCCTTGAGTATTTCGGTTAAGGGCATTGTATTCAGGAAATAAATCGGTCCCGGGTCATCTCTGCGCAGTATATCCTCAAAAAATCTTAACTCGGCTTCGTGCATTTCCTTTGTGCCGTAAAAACACTGCGACTCGGGCAGCGGAGGATAAAGCTCGGTATAGTTTTCCTTTTTTATGTCATTTGATTTAACAATCTCGGAAAGATTGAGCCTGTCAAGACCGTTGAGAAAGCCGCTGACGTAGTTGTTAGCGCCCGTGTTATCTCCCAGAAGCCAGTTAACGATTCCTGAGTGAAGGTCGTCCGTCTCTCCGACAAAGGTTTTGATTACAATAAGGTGTTCGGGAGAGTTGTAATGCTTTAAAATATACGAGGCAGTCCTGTCGGCAAACTCATCCGGGTTTGAGGGCTTGCGCTGCATCGACTTGATACGGGAAAGATACGACGGATCGTAGTTTATCGCTTTGGCGAGGTCGCTTGTGTTTATCTCAAAGTGGTTGATAAGCGTGTTGAGATTTAGCGTAAATTTAGAGTAGTCGATATTTCTCGCGCTGAGAGAACCCTTTAATTCCTCCGTGAGCTCCCGCTGATTCAAGCCTTCGCCGAGGGCTTCAAACGCCTTCGCAAGCTTAGTCAGGTTTTCGGATTGGGGAGAAGGGGAGCGCTGACCGCTTCTGTAGCGGCTTATAGTTGTTTCAGACAGACCGCTCTCACGGGCGAGCTCCCTTGAGGAGCAGTCGGTAAGAGCCATATATTTGTTAATGGTTGAAGCGAAATCCATAGCCTTTGCCTTTCAATCAATTATTTGATTTAATCTTACAAAATAATTGACAATTTGTCAATGACAAATCCGGCAACTGTATTTACAATGACTGCAATTTTTCACTATAATATAGAAAAAGAATCGGCTCATATGAGCCGATTCCTGAAATTACATTATTGAGCTTACGAGATCCGCGTAGCCTGACGGGTCGTCTATCGGTAAACCCGCGATAAGCAAAGCCTGATTGTAGAATATTTCCGCGTAGGTTTTAGCTTTTTCATCGTCCTTGCCGATAAGGTCTGTCATCGTTTTGACCGCGGGATGATTCATATTGAGTTCAAGACATCTCTCGGCCTTCATACCCGCTTCGGGCTGCATAGCCTTGAAGTATTTCTCCATCTCAAAGCTGATTCCGCCCTTCGCCGTCATACAGACGGGGTGGCTGACAAGCTTTTTGCTCGCGATTACCTCGCTCACTTTATCACCGAGCGCGTCGCGTACAAACTTTAGAGTATCGTCGGCGTTATCAGCTTCACTCTCATCCTCTTTCTTTTCGATTCCGAGGTCGTCGCTGTCAATGCTTCTGAACTGCTTATCGTTGTAGCTTTGGAGAGTCTGGAGTGTGAACTCATCAATATCCTGAGTACAGTAGAGGATCTCATAGCCCTCCGAGAGTACCGGCTCAGCCTGCGGAAGCTTGCTGATGCTCTGAGTGCTCTCTCCAGTAGCGAAGTAGATGTACTTCTGATCCTCTCTCATTCTGTCGCAATACTCCGCGAGAGTTGTAAGCTTTTCGTCTTTTGACGAGTAGAACATCAGTAAATCCTTGAGCTTATCCTTGTGCATACCGTAGTCGGCGACAATGCCGTATTTAAGCTGTCTGCCGAACTCGCCGAAGAAGCCCTCATATGTTTCTCTGTCTTTCTTGAGCAGGGAAGTAAGCTCATTTTTGATTTTCTTCTCCAGAGTTGACGCCACAGTCTTGAGCTGGTGGTCGTGCTGGAGAACCTCACGGGAGATGTTGAGCGAGAAATCCTGGCTGTCAACAACGCCCTTAACAAATCTGAAATAGTCGGGGAGAAGCTCCTCGCAGTTTTCCATAATCAGAACGCCGCTTGAATAAAGCTGCAGGCCCTTCTTGTATTCCTTTGTATAGAAATCAAACGGAGTTTTTGAGGGGATAAAGAGCAGAGCCTTGTAGGTGACAACGCCCTCGACCGAGGTTGTGATGATCTTTGCGGGCTTGTCAAACGCCATAAACTTGTCGTGGTAGAACTTTTCGTACTCCTCGTCGGTGACGTCCTTTTTCTGTCTCTGCCAGATAGGAACCATTGAGTTGAGCGTCTCGCGCTCGAATACTTCCTCGTACTCGGGCTTGTCGCTGTCCTTGGTTTCTTCCTTAACCTTACTTTTTTTCATTTCCATTATGATAGGATAACGGATATAGTCGCTGTACTTTTTAACCAGCTCGGAGATCCTGTACTGCTCCAAAAATTCGCTGTACGTTTCGTTTTCGGTATCCTCTTTGATATGGAGCTTGATAACGGTACCGACGCTGTCCTTTTCGGTTTCCTTAACAGTGTAACCGTCGGCGCCCTCCGACGTCCAGACATAAGCTGTGTCGCAGCCGTACTTTTTGGTGTAAACCTCTACCTTGTCCGCAACCATAAACGCGGAGTAGAAGCCTACGCCGAACTGACCGATGATGTCAACGTCGTCAGTCTTTTCCATCTCCTGCTTAAAGCGGTAGGAGCCTGAGGAAGCGATTGTGCCTAAGTTTTTGTCAAGGTCATCCTTGTCCATACCGAGACCGTTGTCCTCGATAATAAGCTCACGGGCGTCCTTGTCGGCGGTGATTTCGATTTTAAAATCCTCGCGGCTGAGACCTACCTTATCGTCGGTAAGAGAGATAAAGCAGAGCTTGTCGATAGCGTCGCTCGCGTTTGAAATCAACTCACGCAGGAAGATTTCCTTATGCGTATAGATCGAGTTGATCATCAGATCAAGGAGTCTTTTGGACTCGGACTTAAATTGTTTCTTTGCCATTAAAGTCATCCCTTTGTTTTTATTTATATACATTATAATACTTTTACGCGAAAAATTCAAATTTTCGGTATGTACATTTGTC
>CACYDB010000185.1 GCA_902773035.1 uncultured Ruminococcus sp.
CAGAAGGGTCAGTACAAGTCAGTCGGCGATATGTGCTTCATCCGCCGCTACACTCAGGGCAGCAAGGACAGCGTAGCCTGCGTAGCTATCACAAACGGAGCTACCTTCTCGGGTATTCCCAACGGCACCTACTGCGACGCCGTAACAGGCGACAAAAAGACCGTTTCAAACGGTACTCTCACTGTCGGAGCCACAAGCAAGGGCAATATGAGAGTCTATGTAAAAGACCTCAGCGGAAAAATCGGAGACTCCGGTACATATCTTAAATAACGCTTATCAGAGCCGTCGCGATTTGCGGCGGCTCTAACAATGTTCACAAAAAGTGAATAGGTTAAACGGCTTAAAATCTACGTTTACAGCACTCTTAAATTTCATTTGCAGAAAATTAGGGTGCTTCTTTTATTATATAATTATTATGATTTGGGTAAAATTTTGAAATTTTAGAAGTTTTAGAAGTTAAGGTTCGCGTTGATTTTCAGCGCAACCGCTATTTAGGAGGATTGAAATGAAACGTGTTAAAAAGCTTGTAGCCGCGATTCTGGCGCTTGCGGTAATCGTCAGCGCCGCCGTAGTGACTACATCCGTTTCTGCCGCTGAGGTTACTAAAAAGAAAACCTCGGCAGGCGGAATTACGGTTCACTACTACTGCGCGAGCGGCTCGCCCACAATCTACTACTGGAACAGCCTTCCTCAGAATATCGAGACCTCTTACCCGGGTCCCGCTATGACAAACGAGGGCAACAAATGGTTCAAGTACAAATTTGACAACGTGACAAAGATCAATATGCTCTTCGTCACAAACGGCGTACAGTCCGAGGAAACCACTCAGGAATCGGGCGAATGGTGGTACAAGAACGGCCGCTGGACGTCCAAGGATCCCGATAAGCAGGACTCCTGGGAGCGCGGAGATATGCGTGAGGACAGTATCTACTTCGTCATCACCACACGCTTCTTCGACGGCGACAAGAACAACAATACCCGTACCTCTGAGGACGAGAAAGCCAGGAATCCCGCTACAGATCCCTCGTGGAGAGGCGACTTCAAGGGACTTATCCAGAAGCTCGACTACATCAAGGCGCTCGGCTTCTCGGCGATATGGATCACTCCCGTTGTAGAGAACAAGTCGGGCTACGACTACCACGGCTACCACGCCTACGATTTCAGCAAGGTTGACTCGCGTTATGAGTCGAGCGGCGCCTCATATCAGGATTTGATCGACGCGGCTCACGCCAAGGGTATCAAGATCATTCAGGACGTTGTATTTAACCATACTTGTAACTGGGGCGAGAAAAATCTTCTCCAGCGTAACAGCCAGAGCTACCCCGAGCGTAACCAGGTTATTATGAACGGTAACGGTGACCCCGACAATATCTACCACCACAACGGTTTCTGCGGCGGCGGTGACTGGGATAACTTTGAGGCTCAGAGAAAGACTATCGCCGACGACTGCTTCGACCTCAATACCGAGAATCCCAAGGTCGCCAAGTACCTCACCGACTGCTACACAAACTACATCAATATGGGCGTCGACGGCTTCCGCGTCGATACCGTTAAGCATATCTCAAGACTCTCGCTCAACGCGGCGTTCCTGCCCGCCTTAAAGAAAGCGGGCGGCAGCAACTTCTATATGTTCGGCGAGGTCTGTACAAAGGGACACGACGTCTGGTATCGTGACGCTCCTCCGATCTCCTGCGCGTTCTATACATGGGCTGACGACTCAAGCTGGCTCGGCAAATGGACTTCAAGCCCCACAACAAATGAGACTCTGACCGAGAGCCACTACAACGCCAACCTCAATACAGGCGGTCAGCCGACAAGTGATAACGCTATGCTCTCGGGCACGTCATATCACGCTCCGAACTACTCAAAGCGTTCGGGACTTGACGTTATCGACTTCCAGATGCACTGGAGCTTCAACTCAGCGGGCGGAGCATACGGCACCGCTCTCGGCGAGGACAGGTATTTCAACGATTCCACATGGAACGTAACCTACGTTGACTCCCACGACTACGGTCCCGACGAATGTCAGACAATGCGCTACACAGGCGGCACACAGGCTTGGGCTGAGAACCTCAACCTGATGTTCACCTTCCGCGGCGTACCCTGCGTATTCTACGGCTCCGAGGTCGAGTTTATGAAGGGCGCTCCGATTGACGTCGGACCCAACGCTCCGCTCTCGTCAACAGGACGCGCGTACTACGGCGACAATATCGAGGGCAGTATCACAACTACCGATTTCGGCAAGTACACAGCCTCGGGCGCGGCTCAGACAACACTCAGCAAGCCGCTCGCTCAGCACATCAGAAGGCTCAATATGATCAGACGCGCCGTACC
>CACYDB010000186.1 GCA_902773035.1 uncultured Ruminococcus sp.
AGAAGTTGACGGCGGTATCAACTCTGATACAGCAGCTGCTGTCAAGGCAGCCGGCGCTGATGTGCTCGTATCCGGCAGTTATCTGTTCAACGCGGATGATATGTGCGATACTGTTACAATAATTAAGGAAGTAAACTGATGCACTTTATTGATATAAAAAACAATAATAATGAGCGGCATAGCTGGATCGACATGATGCTGACACTGCTTACGCTGGAAGTGATGTCCTTTTTCTATAACGGACTTCACTCGGCGGCACTTGCAGCTGTATGCCTTATTTCTTCGCTTGCTGCTGAAGCCGTATGTCTGAGACTTATGAAGAGAAGTTTCACGGCGGATGATCTCCCTGTATCAACAGATGCACTCATTACTGCACTTATGCTGCCTGCCGTGTTCGACTATGCACCAGCTTGCATTGCCTGCATCTTTGCAGTTGTTGCTGCTAAGAGTGTATTCGGCGGAAGAAACAATATGATCTTCTCTCCGGCTGCGGCTGCGTACTGTTTTCTGTATACATCCTGGAAGGGACAGATCCTGCTCTTCCAGCAGCCACATGATACGGCGGGAGTATTTGAGACTCCTGAAACGCTTGTCAACTCGGCAAGCCATGTTTTCAACACATCCGGCAAATTTGCGTACAGCGGTTTCGAACTACTGATGGGCAATTTCCCCGGACCTGCCGGAGCGGTGAGTATACTGCTTCTGCTTATAGCTTCTGTTATCCTTATCGCAAGAAAGGACATATCGGCCGGTGCTTTTACCGGTACAGTGATCGGTGTTGCTGTAATGTCGGCTATTTCACCGTGTTCTGACAGCTTTGTTTCGTCGTTCATACTTACGCTTTGTAATAATATGATGCTGTTTGCGGCATTGTTCATAATATCAGATCGCAGGATAGCTCCGAAAAGGGCGTATTACGCATTTTTTTACGGTTTCTTTATTACTGTTTTTGCTTATGTTATCACGGTAACTACAGCAAAGGAGAATGCCGTGGTTATTGTTTCGGTCCTCTTTACACCTGTATCTCTCGGTCTGAAGAATCTTGAAAAGAAGATAGAACTGGCAGTCAGGGAGGATTTGTCCCCCGGCGCTTCCGGAATGGAGGTGAAGGCCGATGTACAGTGACCCTGCCAATAAAACCAGCAGCAGATTTGACGGCCTGCTTGCTGATAATACCGTTCTATCTGCTCTTATGGTAATTTCACCTGTCATCATGTGCAGTGATACTCTCAGAAATGCAGAGGCACTGATATATGCATTTTCGGCCATAACCTTTATCTCGGTGATACTGTGTTCGTTTGTGCCGAGGAAGCTGCCCTATGCAGTCAAGGTGATTATATACGCAGCTATAGCAGCTCTCGTCTATATACCGGTAAAGAGCCTTGCACAAGTCACTTATCCGGGCATAGTTTCAAGAGTCGGAATATACTTCCCGTTGCTTGCAGTGAATTCTCTGATCGTATTCAGAGGAGAATCGCTGTTTTACGGCGTTAAGAAGGCAAGGATGATCACATCGCTGACATTTTATATCCTCGGCTTTGATGCAGTTATGCTTGTTACAGCTGTCATTCGTGAGCTCTTCACATATGGCACATTTAACAGCCATATGGTCGATGTGTCTCCGACAGTCAGCGGACTTGGAATGCCATTCGGCGGCTTCATCCTCCTCGGTCTTATGTGTGGAGTATACAGAAAAGTTCGTTCGGCATTAAGACCGGCTTCTGATGCGGAAGAGAGAAAGGAGGGATCAGATGTTTCTGGTAACTGATCTTCTGGTTCTTCTCGGAGCAAATCTGATCCTTGTACAGGCTCTTGGCATCAGCACGATATTCGTGGCTGCAGGAAACAGGAAAAACCTCATATGTACGGCTATGGCAATAACCGTATTCACAACGATAGGTTCTGCCGGAGCCTGCGCGGTTGACAGTATTCTACCGAAAAGTGCGGCAGATCTGAGACTTTTGCTCTATGTGATTGTTATCGGTGCAGTTTACATCTGCATCCTGACCGGCACATATATGCTGAACAGGAAGTTTTTTGAGTCAGTACGCAGGTATATCCATATATCAGCATTCAACTGTGCTGTTATGGGAACTCTTCTTTCTATAAGCGGCAGAGCCTATGATACTGTAGGCGGGATAGGCTTTAAAGGCTATATCCTCGGCGGACTTGAAGCAGGATTCGGCTTCATCATTACAGCTCTTATGCTTCTTGCTGCATACAGAAAACTAAATTCGTCAAAGGTACCGGCTTCTTTCAGGGGATTCCCTGCAATGCTGGTATATCTCGGGATTATTTCAATGGCAGTTTTTGCGCTAAGATAAATAGATAAAGCGTATCAGTTATGATTAGGAGTAACCGGAATGAAATTCAGAAACAAGGGAAGGAAAATCTACAAAACAAAAGAAAAGAACTATTATGGGAAAAGTCCTGCTGACAGGATCCTGTCGACCTGCCTTACCCTGCTTCTTGTCGGAGGCATCGGCGTAGTCGGCTATAGCGCAGCAGGTCCCATACTTAATTTTACCCGTAAACAGGGAGATGATCCTCAGAATGATCTCCCCTTTACCATTGATTCATCGGGATTCAAAGGCGGAGACGGAACCTCTTCAGAGGATATCTTTCAGCCGGAAGAGCCTGCTTCTGAGGATGCTGCTGAAACGTCGGAAGCACCAGACGTCAAGGCGGAGGAGTACTCAGCTGTTGCTCTGACCGTAAACGATGTTATGACCGTCGAGTCGCTGAAAAACGCTCTTGCAGCCATACCTGCCGAAGAGCATATCAGATATGTTGAGATACCGCTCAAGATTGCCGGTGGAGAGGTATGTTTCAATTCTACAAATGAAGAGGCCTGGAGATCGGGAGCTGTAAAATCGATGATCATGCTTCCTGAGTACGCTGAGACAATCAAGGAAGCCGGCTTCCGGCCTGCTGGCTTGCTCAGCACATACAGCGACAACATAATGCCTGCGTCATATCCGCTTGCAGGTTATATGACTGCTGACGGAAAGGATCAGTGGATAGATGACAGCTATGAAGCCGGCGGAAAACCATGGCTTTCACCTTATTCCGAGCTGTCAGTCAACTATCTGAGCTACCTTTGCGGCGAGGCTGTCGAGGCCGGCTTTGACTATGTTGTATGCTCGGATTTCACATTCCCCGTTTTCAGGGAGACAGATCTCTCGCTGCTCGATGAAAGGCTGAGCCGGAAGGACAGGTTTACCGCAATGACTTCTGTTGCTAATTCATTGTATACAAAATGCCTTGAGGGCGGTGTTAAGATGTTTGTTGAGGTATCCGCCTCAGATCTCCTTTCCGGAAAAGGAGAGGTGTTGCAGCCTATGATGCTTTCAACCGGCACAGTAGTGCTGAATATCGACATAGATCACCTTGCAGCCGGTATTTCTGACGGAAAGACTATCTACGAATTTACAGGCACACCTGCTGAGATCACTGAAAAAGCGTTAGGCTTTCTTGCCGACCGTTTCAAGGATTTCAATACTGTTATAAGGATATCCGGCACAGGCATCTCAACTGAGGAGCTTCTGAAAGCACGCGATATTGCGCGAGATAAGGGATACAATTCCTATGTTATCGGCTGACTGCTGATACAACTACAGAACCTATAAAGCACCGGATCGTCCGGAGATGGGAGTATTATCATGGCAGAGAATTTCAAAGTCTCACTTCAGAAGGTAATTGAAGAATTTCAGCTTGAAGTTATCTACGTACACAAAGATGCAGAGACTATAATGATTGACGAGAACGATATCAACCGTCCTGGTCTTCAGCTTATGGGATTCTATGAGTATTTCAACCCAGAGCGTATACAGATCATAGGAAAGATGGAGTTTGCATATCTTTCTACTATTGACGAGAAAACAAGGCGTGAAAGACTTGAACTGCTTTTTGCCCAGCGTCTTCCCGCTTTAATAATCACCCGTGAACTTCCGTACTTCGGAGAGATGCTTGAGCTCGCAAAGGAATACGAGGTACCGCTCCTTCGCAGCAAGGAAAGCACTTCAAACTTCATGTCAGGTCTCATTGCTTTCCTGAACCTGAATCTTGCACCGAGAGTCACCCGTCACGGTGTACTTATCGAGATCTACGGCGAAGGTGTATTTATCACAGGCGAGAGCGGCGTTGGTAAGAGTGAAACAGCCATTGAGCTTGTAAAGCGAGGACACAGGCTTGTTGCTGATGATGCAGTTGAGATACGTAAGGTGTCTAATATAAGCCTTGTCGGCAGTTCGCCGGATAATATCCGCCATTTCCTTGAACTCCGCGGCATCGGAATCATCAATGCAAGAAGGCTTTTCGGTATCGGTGCTGTTAAGATGACGGAAAAGCTTGATCTTGTTGTTAATCTTGAACAGTGGGACAAAGAAAAGGTGTATGACCGTATGGGTATCGATACAGAATATGTATCCCTTCTCGGCGTAAAGATACCGTCCCTTACTATTCCTGTAAAACCAGGCCGTAACCTCGCTGTAATTCTTGAGGTTGCCGCTATGAATAACAGACAGAAGAAAATGGGTTATAACGCCGCTCAGGATCTGCTTACAAGTCTCGGAATGGAAATCGACGATGAGATGATCGAGAAGCGAGTCATCAACGAGTGGGATTAACCCGATATAATATAAAAAAGGAAAAACTGATATGGATAAATTTGATATTATTTACGACAAAGCGTCATCACTTGGCTGTAAAATCAAGCGTGACGTTCCGATGAATAAATACACAACTTTTAAGATCGGCGGAAACGCCAGACTTTTCTGTGAGGTTGAAAACAAAACTCAGCTTTCAACGCTCATCACAGCCTGCGCCGAGAATGACGTTAAATACATAGTGATCGGCAAGGGCAGTAACATTATCGTCAACGACAACGGGCTCGAAATGCTCGTAATCAAGCTTACAGGTGAGTTTACGACCGTCCAGCGTATTGACGAAACAACACTCTACTGCGGAGCGGGACTTTCTCTCGCGGGACTTTGTAAGGAGGCGGAGGAAAATTCGCTCTCAGGTCTTGAATTTGCGTGGGGAATACCGGGTTCGGTAGGCGGCGCCGTATTTATGAACGCGGGAGCCTACGGCGGTGAAATGAAAAACGTTGTCTATTCTGTCAATCATATTGATAAAGACGGCAAATTCGGCACTATCAAGGCATGTGACCTTGATTTAGGCTACCGCCACAGCGTATACAAGGAGAACGGCTTTACGATTATCGGCGTTGTAATTAAGCTCAAGCTTGATAATAAGAATGAAATCCGCAACCGTATGGATGATTTTATGGGCAGAAGAAAGGATAAACAGCCTCTCGACTATCCGTCCGCGGGCTCAGTATTCCGCAGACCCGAGGGAGCCTACGCGGGTGCCCTGATTGAACAATGCGGTCTTAAAGGCGCGTCGGTAGGAGGCGCTCAGGTATCGCCCAAGCACGCGGGATTTATTGTAAATACGGGAGGCGCTACCGCCGAGGATGTCAAAAACCTCATCGAAAAAATCCAGACAACAGTCAAAAACGAAACAGGCTACGATTTAAAGAGAGAAGTTATTTTTCTAAATTAGAATTATTATGGAATTTGTCATTATAACGGGATTATCGGGAGCGGGCAAAACCTCCTCGCTTCACGCTATGGAGGATATAGGCTTTTACTGTGTAGATAATCTTCCGTCAGCTCTGCTCAACACATTTTATAATCTTTGCGAAACCTCAACCGATAACCTGATGAAAAAGGTAGCGGTTGTTATAGACGTGCGCGGAGGCGAAAACCTCAACAATCTTTACGATGATATTCTGAGCTTCAAGGAGAGGCGCAAGCCCATAAGGCTTATGTTCCTTGACGCGCGCGAGGATGTGCTTATTACTCGTTACAAGGAAACCCGCCGCCGTCATCCGCTTGCAGATGTGGTTCCCGATAATTCATTGGAGAGCGCTCTGCTTTTGGAGACTTCATATCTCGAGCCCTTCAAAAAGCTCGCTGATTATATAGTTGATACCACAAACGTCACAACAAAGCTTTTAAAAGAGCGTATCACGGGACTTTACCTTTTGTCCGACGAAAAGTCGATTATACTGACTTTCATCTCCTTCGGCTTCAAGTACGGCGTTCCGACCGACTGTGACACGGTTTTTGACGTACGCTGTCTGCCCAATCCCTTTTATATTCCCGAGCTCAAGGAAAAAACAGGTCTTGACCGGGAGGTTGTAGACTATGTTTACAGCTCAAAGGATACGGCTGTTTTTGTAGATAAGCTGAAATCCTACCTCGATTTTGCCGTGCCTCTCTATCTGAAAGAGGGCAAGGCTGAGTTAGTTGTCGGAATAGGTTGTACAGGCGGTAAACACAGGAGCGTCGCGATAGCCAAGAGTATGAGCGACCATTTTAATCATCTGGGCTACAAGTCCTCGGTTTATCACCGCGATATGAAGAAAAATATTACATAAACTATGTCTTTTTCATCTGATGTAAAGCGTGAGCTCGCTCAAGTCAATTCGGAAAGCAGGGATCAAATGCTTGCCGAGTGCTACGGCTTTTTGCTGTTTTCGGGCAAATTCTCATCACGCGAAATTAAATTTAAAACAGAAAATAAGAATTCAGCCGCGCGCTTTGAAAGCCTTATAACAGAACTTTTTTCTCCCGAAATCGAGAAAGAATCTGTCTATAAGGGTTCTTCCAAAAAGCAGGGACTGTATAAGCTCAATATAAGCTCCGCCGATGACTGCAAAAGAATCTTTGAGTTTTACGGCCACAGCTCCAAGGATATAAGGCTGATGATTAACAGAGCCAATATTGACGATGAAAGCCTGTACGCGCCGTTTCTCAGAGGAGCGTTTCTCAGCTGCGGTTCGGTAACAGATCCGAAAAAGAGCTATCATCTCGAGCTCAATGTTCAGCATAAAACCTTGGCGGATAACCTCGTTCACCTTATAAACGAGATTGAGGTGCTAACGGTCAAGCCCAAGGTAGTCGGAAGAAAGGGCGTACATGTTGTTTATTTCAAGGGTAACACGGGTATCAGCGATTTCCTCGGATTTATCGGCGCGGGCAATTCCGTAATGACGGTTATTGAAACCTCAGCCTATAAGGAGGTAATGAACCGCGTTAACCGTACTCAGAATTCAGAACTCGCCAATATCCGCAAGCTTGCCTCAGCCTCGGCAAAGCAAAGGCGCGCGATTCGGAAAATAATAGACTCAGGTGAATTTGACGATCTCGGCGATGACCTTAAAAAGCTCGCTTTACTTCGTCTTGAGAATCCTGAAATGTCACTAAAGGAGCTCGGCGAAAACCTTGATCCGCCGATTTCCAGAAGCGGAGTTAACCACCGCCTTGAACGGCTTTATAAAATAGCGGACAATTTGTAACGGGAGGTAAAAATGTCAGAGAACTTTAATATTGACAATGGTATGGAGGAGCTCGAAAAGCTCATTGAAAAGATAGAAACCGAGCCTATGACAATGCTTGAGGGAGTAAAAACCTACGAGCAGGCGTCAGCCATTTTAGAAGCCTGCTACAAGCAGCTTGACGATTGTAAAAACAGAATCAACGCCGCTAACGAGCGCGTTGATATATATAAAGAAAGCGTGGAAAACGCTTTTGTAAACAGTGAGGAAAACGATGTTTGACGTAATAGAAATAGAAAAGGCGCTCTACTCATATATACCTGACGGAGCCGTATATGAAAAAAAGCTCACTCAATCAATGCAATACAGCTTGGAAGCGGGCGGCAAGCGTATCAGACCGCTGTTAACGCTTGAATTTGCAAAGCTCTGCGGCGCTGAGCCGCAAAAGGCTTTACCGTTCGCGTGCGCGGTCGAGATGATACACACCTACTCGCTTATTCACGACGATTTACCGTGTATGGATAACGACGATATGCGCCGCGGCAAGCCCTCCAACCACAAGGTTTTCGGTGAGGATACAGCGCTTTTGGCGGGCGACGCTCTCCAGAGCCTCGCCTTTGAAACAATGACTCTGGACTCCACCGTCAATTCAGTCGGAGCCGAGGTTGCATGCAAATGCGTAAATATACTGTCTAATTTCTGCGGAACTCTCGGTATGGTAGGCGGTCAGGTTATCGACCTTGAATATGAGAACAAAAAGGCAAGCCTCGATATAATCACGGAAATGGATAAGAAAAAGACCGGCGGTCTTATCAAAGCGGCTTGTATGATGGGCTGCGTTGTAGGAAACGCGGGAAAGGCTGAAATCAAAGCCGCCGAAAGATACGCCGAAAATATAGGCCTCGCTTTTCAGATCGTTGACGACATCCTCGACGTAGTTTCGACCGAGCAGGAGCTCGGCAAGCCCATTGGCAGCGACGTTGAGAACAACAAAAGCAACTACGTCACCGAGCTCGGCATTGAAGAATGTAAAAAGCTCGTGGACAAGCTGACAAACGAAGCCATCGAGTCCTTATCCGTATTCAACGGCGACTCATCAGCGCTCTCGGAGCTTGCGTTAAAGCTCGCTTCAAGAAAAAAATAAACTAAGGGGAAAAGGATAATGGAAAACGAGTACAAAATCCTTTCTACAATTAAATCACCGAAGGACTTAAAAAGCCTATCCCATGAAGAAATCAACTCTCTTTGCGCCGAGATCCGCGAAAAGCTCATCGAGGTCGTATCCGTAAACGGCGGTCACCTCGCCTCGAACCTCGGTATAGTTGAGCTCACGGTTATGCTTCACAAGATCTTCAACTGTCCCAAGGACAGCGTAGTATGGGACGTCGGACACCAGAGCTACGTCCATAAAATGCTGACGGGACGTTATAATAAAATCGACACGATCCGCACAAAAGACGGTCTCGCGGGCTTTCCCAAGCGTAGTGAGAGCGAGTACGACGCCTTCAACGCGGGTCACTCCAGCACCTCTATTTCAGCCGCCTACGGTATCGCTCTCGCCAAGGACTTAAAGGGCGACGATTCCTACACGATCGCGGTGATCGGCGACGGCTCTATGACAGGAGGTATGGCGTTTGAGGGCCTGAACAACGCCGGAAGATACAAAAAGAACTTTATCGTCATCCTCAACGATAACAAAATGTCGATCTCCAACAACGTCGGAGCGATGGCAAAGACTCTCTCTCATATGAGAATCAAGCCAACCTATATCCGCGTTAAGCGCAGGACTGAAAAAATCCTGTCGCATATACCCCTTATCGGCAATTTCTTCAAAAAAGTATTGCGAAGGAGCAAATCAAAACTCAAAAACCTCATCTACAAGAACACCCTCTTTGATTTCCTCGGATATACATACCTCGGCCCAGTAGACGGTCACGACCTCGACGAGCTCGAAAACGCTCTCAACGCCGCAAAAAAATGCGCCGAGCCCGTGATCGTACACGTCGTAACCAAGAAGGGCAAGGGCTATGAGCCCGCCGAAAACAGACCCAAGGATTTCCACGGAATCGGTCAGTTCGATATCGACTCAGGCGAGCCGCTGTCGAGCCAGAAGGGCTTCTCGTACATCTTCGGCAAGCATCTGTGCAATCTCGCGAGCAAGGATAAAAACATCTGCGCCATTACAGCCGCTATGACCTTAGGCACCGGACTCTCCGAGTTCTCCAAGAAGTACAAAAACAGATTCTTCGACGTAGGTATCGCCGAGGAACACGCCGTAACCTTCGCCTGCGGCCTCGCGACAAAGGGCATAATACCTTTCTTCGCGGTATATTCAACCTTCCTTCAGCGCAGCTTTGACCAGCTGATTCACGACGCCGCTATCCAGAAGCTCCACATAGTCCTCTGTATTGACCGCGCGGGAATCGTAGGCTCCGACGGTGAAACGCATCAGGGAACCTTTGACGCCAGTATGCTCAACACGATCCCCGATACCACCATTTACTCACCCTGTTATTTTGACGAGCTCAAGCAGTCAATGAACGCCGCGGCGTATTTCTGCGACAGCCTTGTAGCCGTCCGATATCCCCGCGGAGTCGAGGAATACAGACCCGCGGATTTCAAGAAATCAAGCATAGATTATGATGTCTACGGCGACGAAAACGCCGATATAGCGCTCATTACCTATGGCAGACTTTTCTCCTACGCCTGTAAGGCAAAAGAAACTCTCGAAAAAGAGGGAATTAATATCAAAATCATAAAGCTTTGCCGCATCAAGCCCATCGACTGCAAGGCGGTCAAAATCGCCGCCGAATGTAAGAGGATCTTCTTCTTTGAGGAATCAATGGTCGCGGGAGGTATCGCCGAATCCTTCGGATATGAGCTCAAAAAGACAGGCAAAAGCTACTACTACAAAATTCACGGAATTAAAGACCGATTTGTACGCCATGAATCCGTCGCCGAGGCGCTCAGCGAGTTGAGGCTCGACGATAGGGGAATGGTTGAAGTTATTAAGGAAAACCTATGAAAAAACGATTGGATATTCTCGTATTCGAGCGAGGCTTCGCCGAAAGCCGTGAAAAAGCCAAGGCTATAATTATGGCGGGCGAGGTTTACGTCGACAACCAGAAAGCCGACAAATGCGGCCAGTCCTACGACGAAAACGTAAAAATAGAATTCAGAGGTCAGAAGCCCAAATATGTAAGCCGCGGCGGCTTAAAGCTTGAAAAAGCCATGAATAACTTCAACCTCGACTTAAACGGCAAAATTACAATGGATATCGGCGCTTCAACAGGCGGATTCACCGACTGTATGCTCCAGAACGGCGCCGTAAAGGTCTACTCGATTGACGTCGGCTACGGCCAGCTCGCGTGGAAGCTCAGAAATGACGAGAGAGTCGTAAATCTCGAGCGTACCAATATGCGTAACGTAACTGCTGAGCTGGTCCCCGACAAGATAGATTTCTTCTCGATCGACGTAAGCTTCATATCCTTAAAGCTCCTTCTTCCCGTAGCAAGAGAGCTTCTCTCTGATAACGCCGAGGCAGTCTGCCTTATAAAGCCTCAGTTTGAGGCGGGCAGGGAAAAGGTAGGCAAAAAGGGCGTAGTACGCGATCCCGCAGTTCATGTTGAGGTCGTAAAGACGATCTACGATTTTTGCCTAAACAACGGATACTCTGTCCTGAATCTTGATTATTCGCCAATCAAAGGCCCCGAGGGAAATATCGAATATCTTATTCATTTAAGAAAATCCGATAACCCTCAGTCCTTTACAGATATTACACCCGAACAGCTTGTCGAAAGCTCACACAGAGAGCTTGACAAACAGGTGACATTATGAAAATAGCTATTATAG
>CACYDB010000187.1 GCA_902773035.1 uncultured Ruminococcus sp.
GCCTTTCTTAACAGTTATATTTTACATAAACAAAGGAAAAATTCTGACAAAACTCTCCTCTCCTTTAGGCTATAATCTAACTACCAAATACAAAGGATGTCTGAAATGAACAATCAAAAGGTCGCAACCTATGAAAATGAAAACAGCCCCCTCCTTCGCTCAGTTGTCGAGAGCGGACTGTACCTGCTTTTCGGCGTGATTATCTGCCGAGGCGTGATTTTTTCCGCGCTGGCTCCGTTCGGATGCAGTTACGTTGCCTCAGCGCCTCGCCGCAGACTCTTTTTCGCAACCCTCGGCGTTTCCCTCGGATATATCCTTCTCAAGCCGCGCGACGCGTTTAGATATGTCGCCGTTACCGTAGCGATTGCGCTTGTGCGATGGCTCGCCGAGGATATCAAACCCCTCAGCTCCTCTATCATCTACGCTCCCGCCGTAGCTTTTACGCCCGTTTTCGCCTCGGGTGTTGTGATGATGTTCACGAACACAAGCACCCTCACAGACTTCTCTCTCGTCGTGGTTGAGGCGCTTATGGCGGCAGGCGCGGCGTTCTTTATCAGCCGCAGCCTTTTTCTCGTAGCCTCGGGCAGACGGCTCGGAAGCTTCACTCAGGCGGAGCTCTCGGGGCTTGTTATGACCGCCTGTGTGCTGATTTTATCCGTCGGCAGTATTCAGCTCGAGGGAATATCCCTCGGGCGTATTATCGCGGCTGTAGCGGTTCTGCTGTGCGCGAGGTATGGCTCGGCGGCAGGCGGCGCGGTTTCGGGAGTATGCGCGGGCGCGGTGTTCGGACTCAGTGAGGCGGGGCTGGGCTTTCTGTGCGGAGGGTTCAGCTTCGGAGGACTTGTCGCGGGGCTTTTCGCGGGAGTCGGCAAGCTCGGCGTATGTCTGAGCTTCATTATCTGCAACTCTGTTTTTCTCTTGTCATCGGCTGAAAGCTCGCTCGTCCTGCCTGTTTTTGTCGAGACGGTTATCGCCTCGGCGGTGTTTATGCTCCTTCCGCGCGAGGTAGAGCGGTTCATAACGCCGCTGTTTCTTTCGCGCGAGAGTACGCGCGGAGAGCAGTCGCTGAGAAATTCTGTCGTAATGCGGCTTGACTTCGCCTCTAACGCGCTTAAAAACGTCGAGGGCTGCGTGAACTCCGTCAGCCGCCATCTGAAAAAGCTCTACGCGCCTGATATTGAGCGTGTTTTTGAGACTACGCGCGAGGACGTATGCTCGTCGTGCGGTCTGCGAGTTTTCTGCTGGGAAAGGCAGGAGAATGTAACGCGCGAGGACTTTCAGAGGCTCGCCGCGCCCTTGAAGTCGCAGGGCTTTGTAAACGAGAGCGACGTCGGGAACCTGTTTTCAAAGAAATGCTGCCGCGCCGTCGAGCTCTCTGACAGAATCAATTCCAACTACCGCGACTATCTCGGCGGTCTTGAGGCGGCTCAGAGGGTAGGCGAGGTCAGAGGGCTTGTAGCGGGACAGTTTGCGGGCTTATCGGAGATTTTGGGCGATTTAGCGGAGGAATTTGAAAATTACAAGAGCTTTGATCCCGATTCCTCCGCGCGCGTGACGGAGTATCTGCGCTCAAAGTCGCTCACGCCTGTAGAGTGCGGCTGTATGATAGACAGCGGCGGACGTATGACGGTAGAGATTCAGCTCACGGGTCGCGCGAGGCTTCACAGGCAGGAGCTTTGCAGGGATATTTCCGCGCTGTGCGGACGGTGCTTTGACACGCCCGTGATCACCGAAATCGGTTCGCGCAAGCGTGTACTGCTCAGCGAGGTGCCCGTCTTTGATATCGAGGTCGGAGTTTTTCAGCACGTATACAAAAACAGCCGCCTCTGCGGCGACTGTGTAAACTGTTTTTCAAACGGCTTCGGTGATTTTGTCGCCGTTGTCAGCGACGGTATGGGAACAGGCGGCAGAGCTGCGGTTGACAGCAATATGACCGTGTCGATTCTGACTAAGCTGCTCAAAGCGGGTCTCAGCGAGGACAGCGCCATCAGGGTCGTGAACTCCGCGCTCATGGTCAAAAGCGAGGATGAGAGCCTTGCCACCGTGGACTTGCTCAGGGTGAATCTCTTCACGGGCAGGTGCTCGCTCAGTAAGGCGGGCGCGCCGTTCACGTTCATAAGAAAGGGCGGTCACGTAATCAAAAAGACCGCGTCGTCGCTCCCTGTCGGGATCCTGGGCGACATAAGCTGTTCAAGCGATTCATCAAAGCTTACGGGAGGAGATGTGGTGGTAATGATTTCTGACGGAGCGGTCACAAGCGACGAGAAGTGGCTCGAAAAGCTGATACGCGATCATAAGGGCAGCAGCTCGGACTTGGCTGAGGCTGTGGTCAGCGAGGCGCTCAAACGCCGCTCAGACGGTCACGACGACGACATAACCGCCGTCGCCGTCAAACTAATAGAGAACTGAATCGGGGCTATCGCACTGCGATAGCCCCTTGCTTTTGTAAAGTTATTCTGATTCTTTCTTATCTTCGCTTTTCTTAAGGAATGAGAACGGTCCTGTTAGAGCAATTACGCCATAGTAATTAATTACTCGCCAAATCAATGCCGCGCTCTTGAGCGTTCCGTGGATAAAGTATTTGCCGAAGAATACCGTGAAGCCGAGCTCCGCGGCGCCTGAGGCTCCGGGAATCGGCACCATACTGCTCATAAGGTTTACGAATGCCTGTGATGAAATCAGCTGTAACGGCGTGGCAAAATCAAAGCCGAATGAGCGGAAAATGAAGTAGGGGATAATGAACATCGCGATAAACTCGAGGAACGTAAAGATGAACGCGATTATGAGCAGCTTTGGCTTTTTGTAGATGTCCTTGTTGCTGGTGTGGAATTCCTCGAGCTGTTTTTCGATTTCCTTTATTTTTTCGTCAACGTTCTTGACAATCTTGATTTTATTCAGGACTTTCGCGAGGAACATAATCAGCCTTCTCGAGAGCTTCGGCGAGAAGCTGAACAGCAGGAAGATCGCCGTAACAGCGAGCTGTGTCGCGAAGCCGAATAGCAGGAGAGGTACGAGCATCGGGATTTTGTGGTTGGACTCGATAATAAACGGAATGTTCAGCAATACGGCGAGCACGCTTATTAAGGTAAGGCAAATCTGATACACCATAAACTTCTGAATAAGCCTTGACGTACCATAGCCTACGCTTACGCCGCGCAGGGAGTGAAGAAGATAAACCTGCATCGGCTGACCGCCTGTTGAGGACGGCGTGACCGCTGACCAGAATAAACCCATAAACGCTACCCTGACCGCATCCATAAATTTGAAATTTTTGTATCCGTCGTGAATAAAGGCGTAGATCACAATAGCCTCGCAAAGCATAAATACAAGCTCAGCGCCGACCGCGGCGGCAACCCAGTACCAGATTACCGTTGTGTTGGAATGAATCAGGTCGTTGAGACCGTCCTTGCTGAAAAAGAAGTACAGCACGATTCCGACACACAGTCCGATGACGCACGCGTTGAAAATATACTTCGGTTTAAAAATCGAGTTTTTCATATTTCTCCTTGAGATTGCTCACGTTAAATGCTCGAGATAATTCCCGCGTAGAGCGGAATGTAGCTCTCGTTGTCAACAATTAAGAATACGAACGGGCGGTTGAGCTCGACCTTGTTGTCGGGCTTATTCTTTTGGTTAGAGGTGAGGTTCGGTTTATCTGAGCCGATTCCCGCCTCATTGACGCTCAGCTCTAAGCTCTGATGAATTCCGCCCACAGAGCCTTTGAGATTGAGGGAGAGGTTTTTCAGACTGCCGTCCTGTTTGAAAAGCTCATACACGCCGTTTTTGTTCAGCGTGTTTGTCAGCTCATCCTCGTATTTGACGGTGAATTTAGGAAGCGAGGCTTCGCAGGTTTTAAGCGCGTTCATAGAGGAGAGTATATCGAGATACTCGTCGCAGTCGAGCCCCTTTACAAACTGATAAATATTTATATCCTCATCAGGCAGGAGCGCGATAAGCTTGCAGGGAGTGTTCTTGAAGCTTTTTTCAAAGCCCGTACAGCGCTTGCCCTTCAGGAAAAACTCAGTGCTCGTCATAAACTCGGCGTTGACGGCGCCGTGACTTCCGCTGAACATATCTGTCTTTGTGTCCTGCCTGTCGTAGCCGTTGAGCCATTTGTCGCGCATAAGCGCGGAGCCTGTTGAGATAATCGAGGAATTAGAGGGGAGAGGGGGGCTCAGGAGCTTTTCTACCTTTTTATTCGTCTGCTCCGATATGTAATCGTTGATTTTTTCCGTGGATTTTTCGTCGGAGAAATCAAGTCTGAAAATCCCCTGCTTATAGAAATCGGCGTTTTTCAGCAGAAACTGCTGACCGGGCTCAATTTCTGAGTTGAGAAAGAGATTGCTCTGCACGTCAACGTAATAACCCTTTTTCTTATTGCTGAGGGCTTTGAGCCTGCTGAAAAAGTACGCGTTGCACTCGTTGAGCGACTCAACGGGCTGATTCTTACCCGTTAAGTCCTTTAGCTCCTTGAGGCTTGTGTCCGAGGCGGCGTTCTCAAGAAGTGAGAGCTGTGAGTATAAGCCCGCGGACGCGATTATAGTATTGCCGTCGTTGTTATACATCGACTTCAAAAGCCTGAACGCGAAGTCCGAGGCGTAGGTTTTGTAGGAGGTGAACGACGGAGGGATCTCCGTTTTGCCGACCTTGAATTTATAGGCGAGGTTTTCGTCCGCCTTGACGTCCTTCATCATATCCTCGCCCGGAGTGTTTCCTCCCGAGCACGCGCATAAAAATGAGGCGCACAGAATGATAAGACACAGAAATAATGATAGCTTCTTCAATTTATTATCCTTGTCCGGCTGTAATCCTGAGTAACAGCTCATAAATCTTTTCGCTTGAATTTACGTTGAGAGTCTTTTTGCAGTTCTCGCTCATTTCGGCGAGCTTATTGTCGTCGCCGATAATATCCGCGACAGTTTTACCGGGCTTATCTCCGAGTGATACAGCGACGCCCTGTTCGATTAAGAAGGCTTCGTTATCAGCCTCCTGACCGGGAAAAGCGCTGTATATCGCCATCGGAAGTCTGCACTGCAGGCTTTCGGTAACGGTCAGACCGCCGGGCTTGGTGATGATCAAATCGGAGCAGTGCATATAGTCCTCAACGTTGTCAACGAACATCAAAAGCTTGGTATTCTTGCTGTCGATATAGTCCTCAAAGCGCTTGTAAAGCCTTGTGTTTCTTCCTGTGATGACGACAAACTGACAGTTTGCGGCGTTGTCCGCGATACTCTTGTAAACCTTTAGAACCTCGCTTACTCCGAAGCTGCCCGCCATAAAGAGAATTGTCTTTTTGCCTTTGGCAAGTCCGAGAGAGCGTTTGAGCTCGCTTCTGTCGGGAGAGGTCATAAATCTCTGGAACACGGGGATTCCGTAGATATGAATATTGTCTTGGCTGATTCCGAAACGGTCACGCAAATCGTCGCTGATTTTCTGACTGGAAACGACATAGTGGTCGATTCCGTCAGCGTAGTAGGAGTGGTGCGCCTGAAAATCCGTGACAATGGAAACTATCGGGATATCGAACGCGCCCTTCGTCTTTAAGTCGCCGAGCATAAGCGAAATAAACGGGTGGCAGGTGATGATTATGTCGGGCTTGAACTCCTCAACAACGGGAAGAATATATTTGCCTTTTGAGCGGTTGATTTTCTCGCAGAGGTTGTTAAGCATAGATTCCTTGTCGGAGCCGCGGTAAAGCTTGCCGTAAAACTGCGGCATTCTCTTGGCGAGGGTAGTGTAGCCTCCGCAGATAAACGTATTATAAAACTTTCCTGTCTGGGCTATACCGTCGACAATGCTGACGACGTGCTCAGAGGATCGCGTTTCAAAATATTCCTTCAATGCGGCGGCGGCGCGTTTATGCCCTCCGCCCGTTGAAGCGGTAAAAATAAGTATTCTCATTACTGTCTCCCCATACTAAGCTACGGCAAATCTGTAAAATCAGCGTTACGGGAATGCTTTGCGAGCCGGTATTTAAACATATATAATCATTATATATTATTCTTATAAAAAATTCAATACATTTATATAGGCGAAAAACATAACTTGATTAATTTATGCGGTGAATAAAAGTGCAAGTTTAACAAATTTTGCCTTTTTTCGACAAAAACATCATTTTCCACTTTATTTTTGCGTCAAAATGGTTTATTATTATATTGAATTAAAATAGGTATTTATGGGCATTTCAGCCGAATAATACGCGAAAGTAAGGGGGTGACTTCCTTGAACGAATACGGTGATTTTTACACAACCTATCCCGATAAATACAATCTCGATAATTTCTCGAACAAGCCGGAGCGTAAAAGCTCCTCCGGTACACGCCGCGCGCGTTCAAACGGAAGCGCTCCGAGAAGCTCATCGCAAAGCCGAACAGGATCAACCGCGCGCAGACAGCCTCAGCAGGCGAAAAGAACAACGGCTAAGGCTGCGAAAAAGCCGTCGCCTCAAAAACAGGCTAAACCCGCGGCTCCCAAAAAGGCGGCGCCTAAAAAGTCCGCTCCTCAGCGCGTCGCAAAGCCTAATAAGTCCGGCAGATACGCCGCGACAAAGGACTCCAAGGTCTACCGCGCCCAGAAGCCGCCTATGAAGCGCGGCAAGAAAATCGCGATAACCTTTATTGTGTTCATAATTGTAGGCGCGATCCTCACCGGAGCGGGAATAGTCGGCTTCAATATGTATATGGACTACAAAAAGAATCAGCCGTTCAGATTTTCAAACGGCGTAAAGGTTTCGGGCATTGACATCGGAGGATTGTCCGTTGATGACGCGAAGAAAAAGCTCAAGAAAGAGTCTATGAGCATCGTCAGGAAGTTCAACCTCAAGGTCGCCGCCCATGACGTCAACAAAACCTACACGCAAAAGGATTTTGAATATAACTTTGATTACACCTCCGCGCTCAAAAAGGCTAAGGTTTACAGCATGAAAGAGCAGGGAATATACGAGAGCAAGAGCTCAAAGGCGACTGAGTCCGAGACTGAGTTCACGACTATGGAAAATCCCGACTTCAAGCTCAGATATTCCGTAGACGACGAGTCGATCGAGGATCAGGTCAAGAAGCTCGCGCTCAATGTCAACCGCGATCCCGAGAACGCGAAGGTCTCTGAGTTCCATCCGTTCAGCTCCGAACGCTTTACATATAAGCGCGGAAAGCTCGGATACACGCTCGATCAGAACGGCCTTGTCAGTAAAATCAACAAGTTCTTTAAGTCAGGCAAGAAGAAGGCTTCTATTCAGGCTGAGGTTGAGACGGTAGAGCCTGCGATCGCAGTCGCGGACATTCAGAACAACATAGTCGGACTCTCAACCGCGACCTCGACCTCAAACAATACAGCCGCGGGTACTCACAATATGGCGGTAGCTCTCAAGGCCTGCAACGGCTCAATTATCGAGCCCGGAGCTCTCTGGTCGTTCAACGACTGCACAGGCGACTCCAACGATAAGAAGAACGGCTACAAAAAGGCAACCGTAATCTCCGAGAAGAAGCTTGATCAGGGCATCGGAGGCGGAATCTGCCAGGCGAGTACGACGATCTTCCAGGCGGGCGCTATGGCGAATATGGATATAGTCGAGCGTCACAATCACTACTGGGCTTCCGGCTACGCCTTCGCGGGCGAGGACGCTACGATCGACTATCCGAACCTCGACCTCAAGATGAGGAACATCACCGATTATCAGATGTTTATCGAGTGCGCCGTTGACGGCAACACTCTCGTAGTAAATATCTATGGATATCAGGATCCGAGCTACGACAACGTAAGACTCCGCAGTGAGAACTACGATATAACCAAGGGTCAGTTTTTCAGGACAAGAACTTACCGCACGCTGTATAAGAATCACGAGATCGTTCAGGACGACGTTATCTGCACATCCTACTACAGCCTGACAGATAACCACACAGTCAGAACCGTGGACGAGGGAACCTTCCGCACATCCGTCGGCGGCTATATCGCCTATGAGACGGAGCCCGCTACGGAGCCTCCCGCCGAGTCCTTGGAGTCGGATGAATCCTCCGCCGAGAGCGGTGAGGACGCCGTTTCCGACGATACTGACGACTCGGATGACTCCGCCGAAGACGCGGAAGAATAAAAACACACAAAGCTTTCAAGAGGTATCGCTTCTGCGGTGCCTCTTTTCATTTTATATATCATAATTATAGCGGAGGAAATTTCAGGTTGTTAAAAATTCGCCCCGAAATTTGTCTATTTTGCCTATCGAAATAGCATAATGCACAAATATCTGATCTATATTTTGTGAGCAAACGGGGAGATTATTTCGTTTTTGCTATTGTTCAAAACGCACAAAAATGTTATACTTGAAAGGTAAATTGTCTGCGATTTATGAAAAAGAACATTATTCCATAATGAAAGGATTGTATCATTTTGAAACAATATAACGCGAAAAACATACTTAATATTGCGCTCGCGGGTCACTCAGGCTGCGGTAAAACCTCTGTCGCCGAGTCTATGCTCTATCTTGCCAAGGCTTCCGACCGTCTCGGAAAGATTGCCGACGGCAACACGGTTCTTGACTACGACGCTGAGGAAATCAAGCGTCAGGTATCCCTGATGACAGCCGTGGCTCCTATTGAGTGGAAGAACACCAAGATCAACCTCATCGACACCCCGGGTCTCTTTGACTTTGAGGGCGGCGTTGCCGAGGGTATGCGCGCGGCTGACTCAGCTCTTATCGTAGTTTCAGGTAAGGACGGCGTTGACGTCGGTACCGAAAAGGCTGTTAAGGCTGCCAAGAAGCAGAATATCGCGAAGGTTTTCTTCGTAAACGGTGTTTGCGACGAGAACGCGCGTTTCTACCGCGTATTTGAGGATCTGAAGTCAACCTTCGGTCCCTCCGTATGCCCCGTGGTTGTTCCCTATATCGAGAACGGCAAGGCTGAGGTTTATATCAACCTCTTTGAGTACCGCGCTTATAAGTATGACAAGAAGGGCGTAGCTACTCCCACCGATATGCCCGATCTGGGCGACCGTCTTGAAGGTCTGAGAGAGGCTATCAAGGAAGCTGTCGCCGAGACCTCCGAGGAATTGCTCGACAAGTTCCTCGAGGGCGAGGAGTTCACTCCCGAGGAAATCGCCGTAGGCGTTTCTCAGGGCGTAAAGGACGGCTCGATTTGTCCCGTATTCTGCGGAGACGCTCAGAACACATTCGCGTTCGATATGCTTTTAAATTCACTTATTTGGCTTGCTCCGAAGGCTGACACGCACAACGAGATCGCGACTGATATCAACGGCGATCCCGTTGAAATCGCTGTCTCAGCTGACGGCGCCGCGGCGGCTATCGTATTCAAGACCGTAAGCGACCCGTTCGTCGGCAAGCTCTCATATGTTAAGGCTGTTTCGGGTAAAATCTCCTCCGATGTTCCTGTTATCAATATGCGTACAGGCGAGAACGTTCGTATTACAAAGGTTCTCACCGTCCGCGGTAAAAAGCAGGAGGACGCGCAGTTTATCGGCGCGGGTGACATCGGCGCGATCCCGAAGCTCAATGACGTCAAAACAGGCGATACGCTTTGCTCACCGCTCAGAAAGGTTACGCTCGAGGGTATCGAGTATCCCGTATCCTCCTACGCTATGGCGATTCTGCCCAAGACTAAGGGCGACGAGGATAAGGTAGCTCAGGCTGTCAAGAAGATTATGGAGGAGGATCCTTCGATCAAGTACTTCCATAACCACGAGACTCACCAGATGGTTATCTACGGTCTCGGCGAGCAGCACCTCGACGTAGTTGTTTCCAAGATCAAGAGCAAATACAATGTTGACGCGGTTCTTAAGACTCCCAAGGTTGCTTACCGCGAGACTATCCGCAAATCCGTTAAGGTTCAGGGTCGTCACAAGAAGCAGTCGGGCGGTCACGGTCAGTTCGGCGACGTCTGGATTGAATTTTCACCCTGCGACAGCGATTCTCTCGAGTTTACAGAGAGCGTTGTAGGCGGCGCGGTTCCTAAGGGATTCTTCCCCGCGGTTGAAAAGGGTCTCAGAGAAGCTATCCTCAAAGGTCCCCTCGCGGGATATCCCATGGTAGGCCTCAAGGCTAACCTCTATGACGGTTCATATCACCCCGTCGACAGCTCGGAAATGAGCTTCAAGATGGCGGCGACTATTGCATATAAAAACGGTATGCCCAACGCTCAGCCCACACTGCTCGAGCCTATCGGCGCGCTTGCCGCCACAGTTCCCGACGATCATATGGGAGATGTAATGGGCGAGGTTACAAAGCGCAGAGGTCGTGTAACAGGTATGAATCCGGCTGACGAGAAGGGTATGCAGGTCGTAGAGGCTGAGGTTCCCGTTGCGGAGATGGACGACTTCGCGACATTTATCCGCCAGTGCACACAGGGCAGAGGCAGCTATACATTTGAGTTTGTTCGCTATGAGGACGCTCCGGCTAACGTAGCGCAGAAGGTTATCGCGGAAGCTCAGAACGAGGAATAAGCCTTATAAAATTAAGTATATGAATTAATAGGTAAATAACGGCAGGAGCCGGCTCAGCTGAGCCGGCTCTATTTTCGCGCTGTTATAAAATAACTGTTCACATTTATCCCCGGCCTCCATATGATGTAATGTTAAGTAAGAATTCTCTTACAATAAATATTGGAGGTAATACTTATGCCAGATGTTCCGGTCAAATCAAACAGGAATGAAAACGGCGATCAGTCGTTTTGTATTGACGCTGACCGCGTGTACGATTCCTGCGGAGATAAGGATTGTTTGTCGGAGATGCGCGTGTTCTTTACCGAGGCTGACCAGCAGACAATAAATAACGCCGTGTCGGTGAGGATCCGCGAGGCGAATATCATCAACACCGTCGTAAATGTTGAGCCCGTGACCTATCACTGCGGCTTTTACTCGGTTGATATGACGTTTTATTTTGAGATCGTTCTTGATGTTTACACAAGCGGAGGCTCGGCTCCCGAGACGGTGAGCGGCTTGTCGGTATTCGCCAAGCGCGTGATCCTTTACGGCGGCAACGGCAACGTAGCCGTGTTTACGAGCGAGCCCGACAGCACCTGCGTCGATCCCGACGGTCAGAGCCTGCCGACAGCGAAGGTTCAGGTGGCACAGCCGATGGCGCTCACAGCCTGCCTGACCGAGTGCTGCAGTCCGTGTATGCCCAGCGCGGCGATCCCCGACTGCGTAACGGAATACTTCGGCGGCGCGATCGTTCCCTCACAGGCGCGTTCGGTGCTCGCGACAATCGGTGTGTTCACAATCGTACAGCTCAAGCGCACGGTTCAGATGCTCATTCCCGCGTTTGACTTCTGTGTTCCCGACAAGGAGTGCGTGACCTCGACCGACAATCCCTGCGATATGTTCTCGAAGGTTGACTTCCCTGTTGAGCAGTTCTTCCCGCCCAATCTCGCGGATATCGATCCCGACAATATCGAAACAAACTGCGGCTGTTGAGGGACAGCCGTTCAAGGACTGCCGTGACCGCGGCAGTCCTTTTCTGCGACAACTGTAAAACTTATACTAAAATCTTGTAATCAATATTGACTTTTTGTCGTAAATATCCTACAATGATAATTGCAGAATTATATATTGAGGAAGAAAAATGAATTTATTATATCTGTTAAAAATCAAGAGCGATTTATGCTATGTCTACGACAACAATACCGTTCGTCAGGGGCTCGAGAAAATGCGCAGTCACAGCTACACCGCTATCCCCGTAATAACCCGCGAGGGCGATTACGTCGGCACCGTTACCGAGGGCGACTTTCTCTGGCATATTCTCCGATACGGCGGAGGAAGCCTCAAGGATCAGGAGGGTTACCGCGTGGGCGATATTGTCCGCGACGAGTTTATGCCTCCCGTCAGGGTTGACGCGACCGATGAGGAGCTTATCGAAAAGGCTAAGATGCAGAACTTCGTTCCCGTCGTTGACGACAGAAACAAGTTCATCGGAATTGTTACCAGACAGGATATTATTCGCTTTTTTGTCGAAAAACACAAGGAAAACGGGTCGGAATAATCCGACCCGCATTTTTATTGCACGCTCAGTTGCGCGCGATTTTTTACGAAAAAAACAGACCCGAATAATCGGGTCTGTAGTAATCTATATGAGATTAGCAGAAGAATACATCCATTTCCTTCTCTTCGCCGTCAGCTACAAAGTAAGCCTTGCTCTCCTCGGGCTTGAGGTAAACTGTGATGTTCTTAGCAGCCTTGCCGTTTGAAAGCTTGATGTTCTTAACAACCTCGTCGATTGAAACCTGAACACCGCCGAACTCTACGAATACTTCAACAGCAGTCTTTGTTGTTGTAGCAGCAGCCTTCTTAGCGGGAGCCTTCTTAGCGGGAGCAGCCTTCTTAGCGGGAGCCTTCTTCTCAGCTGTCTTAGTTTCTGTTTTAGCGGCAGCCTTAGTTGTCTTAGCGGCAGCCTTCTTAGCGGGAGCCTTCTTCTCCTCTGTTGCCTTAGCAGCTGTCTTAGTAGCAGCAGCCTTAGTTGTCTTAGCGGCAGCCTTAGTTTCCTTCTTAGCCTCAGCCGCTGTTTCAGCCTTTTTAGTTGTTGCCATTTTAAATGACCTCCTCATAAAAAATTTGAATTATATACAATTGTGTAAAGCAATTTGTAAAGCATTCTTGTTTACAACGTTTATTATACATCATCTCGCCCAAAAGTCAACGAATTTGCGAAACTTTGTAACTTTGTACAAATTGCACAATTATAAAGTGCGGTTTTATACAATAATCACAATATAAAAACGCCGACTTTCGCATAAAACCTGAGTTTACGCTCTTATGTGTAATTGTAACACTTTTGATGTTGTAATTCGGAGCAAGAGTTGGTATAATGATATTCGGAGAATTGTGTCCGTTTAATCGTACAGTGTTTTTTAACGCTACGAGGTATTTTTTATGGTTGATAATATTATTATTGTTGCCGGTCAGGTCGCGATACTTTTTATCCTTATCGCGATAGGCTTTATCTGCGGCAAGACGCGGCTGATAAATGAGGTCGGCGCGAAGCATCTGACTGATATAGTTTTGTATCTCGCGACTCCGTGCGTAATGATCCGCGCGTTTCAGCGCGTCCGGTTCAGCTCCTCGCTGATAACGGGGCTCGGAGTTTCAACCATTTGCGCCGTGGCGA
>CACYDB010000188.1 GCA_902773035.1 uncultured Ruminococcus sp.
ATCGCAGATGAACACAGGTCACCGGCACCAAAAATAATAAGGTACCCATCAGGGTACCTTATTATTTTTTGCATTAGTATGTGACCGGACTCGAAGCCGAGGGTTAAGAAAACGTGCCGGCGGCACGTTTTTACCGAGGAGCGCAGATGATACTTTTAGCTGCGTCACCATGGCAACAATCGAGATGACCATATATCGCAGATGAACACAGGTCACCGGCACCAAAAATAATAGGGTACCCATCAGGGTACCTTATTATTTTTTTACATTAGTATGTGACCGGACTCGAAGCCGAGGGTTATAGACGTGAAGAATCAAACGTCTACAACCTCGTTTTTATATATAGAATAAATCAGCGTTTCGCTAACATCAATCCCCATAATCTCAGTCACGGCGTTTCTGTAGAGTTCAAGCTGTCTGCGATACATATCGCGTAATTTTATCGCTTCCCCTACCCTGTCAGTCTTGTAATCGACTATGGCCGCGCGGTTATTCTCAATAAATATCAAATCGACCGCGCCCTGCATTACAAGCTTATTGCCCGCAAATTCGGGTTGAATATTCGAATCATAATCTGAGGCGTTGATCTCGACCGTAAAGGTGTACTCCCTGTAGAGACGCTCGCTGTTGACGGCGCGTCTGATAAGGTCAGAGCGGAGAAAGCTGTCGATTCTATCATAATCAAGCAGCTCTTTCTGACGTTCGGTTATAAAACCTTTTTCCGAAAGACGCTCGGCTTCAGCGCGTGAATTATCTATCGCCAGACTTAAATCGCATCTTTCCATAAACGCGTGAAAAGCTGTACCTCTCTCGGCGCCGTCGGACTTTTCTTCTCTCATAAAATCGGGTTTTCTGAGAATTTTACTGAATATTCCGTTGTCGAGGTGCGAGAGCTGTGAGGCGCTGACCTTCTGAGGCAGAGCTTCAAGCGGTTTGTTTTTATACTCAAAATCGATCCTGCTTTTAAGCTTTGCAAGATAGCTTTTGTCACTCTTTCCTCGCGGAGCGGTTGAGCGGGCTTTGACCTTTTTATTGAAAAGCCTCGCGTACTCGCCGCGGATAATCGAGAATTTCCACTTCCGAGCGTCTTTATCACAGCCGAAAATATCGGGCTTTATGTTGACCCTCGGAATATCACAGGCGGGATTTTTAAGCGCGCACATAAACAGCCAGTCGGAAAAGCTCCTGACATTCTTGATGACGTAGGGTGAAATGGGATACGCGGGAATCTTTGACTCCAGATTCATCAGGTAATCCTCGGGATTCTCCTTTACGCACGTAACGATGATTCTCTGCTTAGCCCTTGTCAGAGCGACATAAAGCACTCTGATTTCCTCAAACACAGAGTTATCCCTCAGTCTCATTGAGAGCGCCTTACGCTGAATCGAGTCGTACTTGACAAAATTTTCCTTATATCTCATTCCCGCGCCGAAATCAGCGTCCACAATGAAATCCTGCTTAGTATCGTCAAGATTAAACTCGGTCGAGGTACAGCAGATAAAGCATACGGGATATTCAAGCCCCTTACTTTTGTGAATACTCTTGATATGAACAGCGCTCATAGTCTCGTCAACTGCGTCAGTCCCGCTGTTGAGCTCGGTTTCATTCTCCTTGAGCCTGTCGATATAGTTGATAAACGAGCTCAGGGTCTTATAACCGTTTGAGGCGAAGGATCGCGCGTAATCGCGCAGGAGTCTCAGGTTTTTAGCGGGTTCACGGTTAACTGCGGTCGTTATTGCCTCAAAGCCCGTTGACTCGATTATAATATTGATCAGCCTGTCAACCGTAGTGGTGACGGCAAGTCTGCGTGTTTTCTCTATAAAATCAATAAAACCGCGGCATAACGGATTCTTGTCCGCGGACTTTTTAATCGCGGAATATATCGGCACAGCTCTGTATTCAGACCTGATTTCAGCCATATCGTCGGCTGTAAAGCCGAAAACCGAGCTCATTGCCGCCGATAATACGGGTATATCCTGGAGCGGATTGTCAATCACACGCAGGATATTTAATATAACCTTGATTTCATTCGCGTCGAAAAAGCTGTTTTTCTCATCGGAAATCGTAGGGATTCCGTAACGGTTGAGCGTTTCGACAAAGGTTACGGCTCGCCGCGCCATTCCCTTGGGACTTCTGATAAGAATCGCGATATCGCCGTATTCAATGTCACGGGTCGAGTCTCCGTCGGGAATCTGCATTTTCTCCTCATAAACAAGGCTGTATATCTTTTCTGCTACCCTGACCGCCTCGAGTGACAGCTCTGTTTCATTCTTCTCGGGATTCAGATCCTCGGAGGAAATGAGCATAAGCTCCATAGAGGGTGAGTCTGACTCAGGGTAAGACGCTCCGCAGACGAGCTTTTCCTCATTGTTATACTCAATGCCGCCCGTGTTCCTCATCATCAGAGTTTCAAAGATAAAGTTTATCGCCTCTGTCACTCCCCCCGCGCTTCTGAAATTGCGGTCAAGGATGATTTTTGAGGGATAATCCGCCTTTTCGCTGTCAAAGAGCGGATATTTGTCCTTATAGCCGATAAAAATCTGCGGCTTTGCCTGACGGAACTGATATATACTCTGCTTAACGTCGCCGACGACAAAGAGATTATTTCTGTCAGCGGTAACGGCGCGGAAAATAATATCCTGCACCTCGTTTATATCCTGAAACTCGTCAACCATAACAGCGTCAAACTGAGAGGCTATTTCTACGGCGGCGGGAGTTAAGGTCGGATCTCCGCCGTTATAATCATATAGCAGCTCAACCATAAGACGAGATATATCCGAAAAGCCGAGAATGTTCTTCTCAAGCTTAAGCTTATACAGTTCGTCGGAAAACATTCTGACACATTCTGTAAACGCCTTCATAACGGGATAGGCGCGCTGAGTTTTAGCTTTGATCTCAGAGCTTGGATACTTTAAAAGTCCGCTGAGTTTTTTAAGCTCCTTTTTATACTTGTCGCGCGAGGCGGTTATATAAGCCTTCTCATCGTCGCACACTCCCTTTTTAACGCGAGGCATAGACTTAAAGCCGACCGACATTATTAAGTCGCGGATTTCATCCCAATCCGAGCTTTTAAGCTGATTGTAAATATTAATAAGTGTTTGAGAATCGTCAGTCAACAGCTCCTTATAGCGAGCGGCGACCTCCTCGGGAATATTCTCGTTTTCCTCAACATATCTGAGCGCCGTCATATTGATATCCGCGCAGTAGCCGAGCGAATCCTTTATGTAATCAGTGATAAAACTATAGTACGGCGTGTC
>CACYDB010000189.1 GCA_902773035.1 uncultured Ruminococcus sp.
AATGCACGAATATACAGGCTGGAACCCTTATGCAACGCTAAAAAGAGCAGAGTTTACCGTTGAAAGATTCCTCAACGGTTATAGCGATGACGAGTTTTACGGTTGGGCTATTGAATATGAAAATGAGCTTATCGGAACAATCGGAGCTTATGACAGCGCGGATGACAGAGAATATATCGAAGTCGGAGTGAGCGTCGCAAGTAGGTATTGGGGCAAAGGCTTCGCAACGGAAGCGGTCAAAGCCGTAACCGAGCACCTGAAAACCGCAGGCTACGAAACAATCAAAGCGTGGTGCGCTTCCGACAACATCGGTTCACGCAGAGTATTGGAGAAAAGCGGATATATATTGAAATCAACAGATGAAAACGCACTGAATATAGACGGAAGAATTTATGACAGACTGAATTTTGAATACAAGGAAGAGCCGGATGAATAAGAGAGAATTGCAAAAGTACATTGCTGAAACTTACAAGGTGGTAATGCTTGACCACTGGGCGATAACGTATGAATTTGACACCTATCGGAAACGATGGGTGTTTTTCTTATGCCTATTTATAGGAGAAGTTCTATAAGGAGGCGCTTCGTTTTCTGCCGATCGCGGCCTTGAATAGAACAGATCATCGCCGCTCATATAGCTTTTCGGTTTTGCGATTGTAAATCTCATTACGTTGCCTCCTTTAATTCAGTAAATATTCGTCTTTATTAACGAGAATTCCGCTCAATGATTTTGTATTAAGTGAGCTTAAAGCTGAACAGGAACGCCAAAGAGAGCTTCAAGAGCTTCTTGGCAGCGGGTATGACACAAACAATGATTTGGTAATGGGTTAAATCACATACAGAAGGAACTTATGAAGTTTAACAGATATCGAAAAATGGACTCTTACAAAGAGTTTTTCCTACTTTCAAATGATATATTTTGTCTTGATCTCTGCCCGGGAGAAATAGCTGTGTACGCATACTTGATAAGAAAGGAAGACAGAAAACATACCAATGCTATCCGAGTTTTAAGACTATTGCCAAATCTGTTGGTATGACAGTTAAAACTGTACAGAAGTATGTTAGAATGCTTGAAGATAAAAGACTGATATCAACCGAGCCAACCAAGATAATGACTCAGAAGTTTATAAAGAAGAACGGTTCTTTGATATATACAATTCACCCGTTTCAGGAGGCTGTTGAGTATTTTTCAAGACGCCAAATAGAAAACGGCGGTCGTTTAAAAAAACAGAATATAAGAAGGAACAACACCCATCAGGTCCGTATGAAAGCGATTTCATGCAGGTTCAAGTCCTGTTACCTGCACCAAACAAAAAGGTATCCGAACGGATACCTTTTTTGGCTTTGCACTGATATTTTGATACGAAATAATTTGCTGTCAGTAAATAGGGCTTTTCAAAATAGCCGCGGTCGTTTTTAGGCTGTTTTTTTAGGGAGCGCGGTAAAATTTCGGCTTATTTTTGAGGGGTGCGGTAAAAATTACTTTATTGGTTTGTTTTCTATAGCCATATTTTCTTACGTAAAAAAGACTTCCTCATCCGAAGCTCTGACTATACGTCCGCTTTCGCCACGCTCGATATGGTTCATTTTATCGTCCGCAAATGTTTTAATACGTATTATCTCAAATACAAGGAACACGAGCTTTATGAGCAGAAATAAAATCAATCCTGTCAACAGTGAGTAACCGAGTATATTTGTAAGCAGATTATAGCGAAGCACATAAAACAGAAACGCGAATCCGCACACAAACTCAATAACGGTCGCAACCTTCGGAACGAGAATCGCCGCGGTTGCAAACAGCAGCAAAGCGATTATCCAAGTCACCGTTAAAAAAGTTGAGTTGATTATATCATTCGGGTACATACGATTTATGCACAGATAGGTCTGTTCCAACACCACGTTAATCGGTATAAAATACAGCAGGACGGGAAATATTCTCAGCCCAAACAGAGAATACCAAAATCCTAACTTCTGCTTAAAATCGTTTACGCATATCACAAATTTTTCCGCGCCGACAGGCTCTGTTTCATTTTCAAGAGTTTTATTCAACATAATAATTATTATCCAATCATATTCAATATGCCCCGCTTTTGGCGAGGCATATTTTTTATAATATATTGGCTAAATCACCGAGTCCCTGAGAACCGCTTTCGTTTCCGCTGAGAGCAGCGTTATCAAAAACATTCGGATTGATATCGCTGTCGCCGGACGAACAAAGTACATCCTTTTTAGTAAGTTCTTCGACTGTAATTACAGGAGTATTGTATAATTTTTTCATTTTTAACCTCCTTAACCCGCGTTCACAAGCGTATTGTAACTCGTACAGCAGCCGCGGTAGCTGTAATTATTTGAGTCTGTATAGCCTGAGTAGTATCTCACGCCGTTAATCTCAACATAGAACCGTACCGCTATTCCCTGAGCGTCCGGAATGTCATAGACAGACAGAGTCACATACTTATAAGTCGTGTCCGCCGAATTGTCGCCGTAGCCTTTGCCGACAACAGTATTCGTAGTTCCCTTGCAGGAAACGGTCTTGATATTAGAGCTATTCGAGTCAATCAGCTCCTGCATTTTATCAAAGCCGTCCGCGCCCGCGAAAGCTGATGTATTCTGCTTGGTTGTCTTTACAACCTCAAATCCGTAGTCGACGTCATCATTGTTAAAATATTCGGAGCTTATCTCAGCTACAAAACGCATACCTGTTCCAGCGGTGTCGGTCTTGATGGCTTCCTTCTTTTGAACACCTAGGAGCGTAGCTTTTTTGTAGATAAGATCATTTGGCAGATTAAATTGGTTTCCATCCGAATCACGCGCTCCTGCGGCGGTAATGCTTGGATTATAAAGCGCGTCTAAAGGATTGTCAAGCGCCTTTACATTGGTATATGCTTCACCCTTAAAGTTGACTGAACCGGTATATTTCGGCGCGCCGTCAGCATATTCGCGGGTAACATTCGCGTTTACGGTTTCTTTATGCTTGCAGCGCGAGTCTGTGCATGTGAAGGTTGCTGTAGCGGTCTTGTAATCGTCAGCCCATGTCCAAGAAGGTTCGCCATATGTGTGAGCGTCGTCGGTAATAACATAGGTTAGGCTTTTTTGCATAAAACTGCCGTAGTTAAAGCCTGTCGCGTGGTGAACGCGCGCCGTGACGGTCATATTGTTGAAAATACCCCTGCCGACCGTGATTGTGCCCTCGTAATCGAGCTTGATATCAAGTTTATATCCGTCGGGGCTGTTCGCCCATGAGAAGGCGTAATCGCCGATTCTTTTCAGATTGGAGGTGTCGCCCTGAACCTTTTTGACCCACATTGTGTAGAAGGAATAGCCCTTGATTTCCTGAATATTCTCATTCAGAGTGAGGGTGAACTGAGGCTTAGGATTAGCGTTTGCGATAAACGCGTTTTTGTAATCGGTACCCAGAACGGTAATCGGCTTACCGCTAAACGTTTTAGGTATTACAAGGTCTGTGAGGTTATCTGTCGGACCTGTGTAATAATTTATCTGATACGCGCTGCCGTTATCGGTAAAACTGAAGTATGATACATCGATTGAATCAAGCTTAGCGCCAACAGCGCCGTTTTCTACCGAGAAATAACTGTTCCCAAGCTGAACGTACTCAACGTTGCCGAGGTGATACTCTCCCTCATCGTCAATATACGGCTCTTTAGCGGGAGTAATCTCGGTAAATTCCGCGTACACGGTTACATCGCCGTCGGGCATATATAACTTATTGTCGATAATATTAGCAGGATCGTCCCACTCGCCGTATTCAGCGTAAAGATTCACAAGCACATAGCCTTCATCGGGAGTAATTGTAAGCGGTACAATGTCGTTAAACTGAGCCTTCGCCGCGCCCGAAACTGTTCCGTGTCCGTCAGATTCGTATGTGATATTCATATCGTATTTCTTAAATGTGACAGTTACGGTTACATTACTGTCGGGCATTGTGAATTTATTATCGGAAACAGGAACATCTTGGTTATTGGTGTCTTTAACGGTGATAGTATCAAGCTCATAACCACCCGCGGGAGTTGTTTTCAGCTCAACTATATCGTTATAGTTCGCGGAATACGGACCTGAAACCCAGCCGCTCTGAGTTTCAGCATACAATATATCGTATTCCTTTTGTTCAAATGTTACGGTAACGTTCACATTTGATGAAGGCATAATAAACTTGCCGTCGGTTAGGGGGATCTCATGATTATCGGAATCCTTAACAACACAGGTGTCCAGCTTGTAGCCTGTGTCGGGAGTAATCGTCAGAGTTACTTCCTCACCCTCATAGGGATTTTCCTTATCAACTGATACAGCGCCGTTGTCAACGTCGTCAATCGTAACATTATAGCGGTCTTTATTCTTTTCCTTTTCATCGGTATATGTATGATTCTCAAACTCAGCCCGGGCGGTATAGACAGTCTTGCTTGTCTGATCATCAATAGTTACATCCGCGTCAACCGTTTCAGTATGCTTACAGCGCGAGTCGGTACAGGTAAACTTAGCAGTCGCCGAGCTGTAGTCATCAGCCCATTTCCATGTTGGCTCACCATATATATGAGAGTCAGTAAAGTCATAGGTTATACTTTGGTGCCAGGTATTGGACGTTGTGAACTTTGTAGCGTGCTTCAGATGAGCAGTCACATTCATATTATTGAAAATGCCTATACCATGAGAGATATCTCCCTCGTAATCGAGTTTAATATCAAGCTTAAAACCGCCTGTACTATTCGCCCAGGAGAATGCGTAGTCACGAATCTGACTCAGACTTGAGGTGTCGCCCTTTACCTTGGAAACCCACAATGTGTAGAATGTATACTGACTTATCTTCTCGATATTTTCGTTAAGTATCAGCTCAAACTGAGTTTTTGTTTTTCCGTCGTAATTAATCAGAGTATCCTGAGCGTCACTGCCGAGAACAGTAATCTTCTTCCCCTTAAAGGTTTTGGGAATTACAAGCTCGGTCAGCGTATCAGTCGGGCCTGTGTAGTAATTAATCTGGTATTCGGAATTTCCGTTAATCGGCTTGAAGTCAAAGTAGCTAAGCTCGACACTTACAAGCTCATCACCGATTGTGCCGTCCTCGTCTACAGCGTAATACTTACCGTCCTCTTCGTAATAAGCGACGTTGCCGAGGTGATACTCGCCTTCATCGTCAATGTACGGCTCCGTTCTCGGAGTAATCGGCGCGAAGTTTGCTTTTACAGTTACATTGCACGCTGGCATTGTAAAGTATTTTTCGTCCATCTCAATCTCTTGAGTACCGTCCTCGGGAACAACAGTAAATCCCTTTGTGATATAGCCGTCGTCGGGCGTGAGCGTCAGCCTGACATTGTCATCTTTTTTTGCCGTTGCTTTATTCGCGGTGACTGTGCCATGCGCGGTGTTCGCAATTTTAACATCAAAGATAATCTGTTTGGTCTGAGTCGTTGTATATTCTACTCCGAGGAAGGAGCAGCGCGCG
>CACYDB010000190.1 GCA_902773035.1 uncultured Ruminococcus sp.
AAAAAAAGATTGCAAAATTGAATTTTGCAGAATAATACCAATAATAAAAAGCCCGTATTTAGGTATGCTAAATACGGGTGATTTTTTTGAAATTTACGTGTCTGACAGACCTTCTGAGCGGAGATACTCAGGCGCGCGGATATTTTCTCTCCCTGCCTACAGAGCTCCAGACAGAGCTCCACAGGAATAATACGGACATTCATTCCGCCTCCGAGCTTTACAAGGCGGCGGAAAATCTGAACAGAGGGAGAAACCTCTATCGCGGCTTTGAGAACCGCTCGTTTTATATCTGAAAATACAGCGCGGACAGCTTTTTGGCTGTCCGCTTTTCTGCTTTATGCACAGGGGAAATATCCGCCGTGATTTCTAAAGATTTTCTCAATTGTGTTTCTTTCGGATTTCGAGATATTAAACAACTTTCCCGAGCCCCATTCCTTGATCGTGCGGCACTCATCGCAGGCGGGACAGAAGGTTTTTCCGTCGATTATAAATGCTATTTTGTCCGAGAAACCGCAGGACAGCATATCGTCGGAGAATGTACTCTTGTCGTTTACTATTTTGCAGAGCTGTTCCGATTCTTCGTCGGACAACTCGGTGTTAATATTTTTATCCTCGTATTTGAATACAAGCGTCGCTTTAGTTTGATTGACCGAGGTATTACCGCACGCCACAAATAAGGGAACAATGGCGATAATAAGAATAATCGCGGCGGTATAGAATAAGATTTTCATTTTGTTGTTCGTTAGTATTTCTTTTATGTTTTTCATTGTATTCTCCTTATTTGATAAGCTCAGCCGGGAGGGCTATCCATTCTCTGACAAAGAATACGGGGTAGCAGATCAGCCCGACTCTGTCCTCTATCGCGTTTATGGCGTAAATATCGCCCTTAATGCCTTCCTTGCGGGCAATTATCTTAGCTCTGAACTGGTGATAGCTGTCGGTGACTATCGCGATATTCTTATTCAGGTTATTGCTTTCTATAATTCTCTTAGAGAATATTATGTTCTCTCGCGTATCGGTGGATTTATCCTCGAGGTAGAAAACGTCGTCGCCTTTTTTCAGGTTGTCGCTTATTGACTGAGCCTCGCTTACAGGCTCGTCGGCGCCCTTGCCGCCCGATAAAACGGCGTTGACATTCTCGTTTTCGTCAAGAAACTTCTGAGCGGCGTTGATTCTGTTCCAAAGCACAGAGCTCGGTCCCCACGGCTTGACCTGAGCGCCGAGGACGATAACTGTCGGGTCGGAGCTTTCGGGAGGGGAGGAGAGGGAGTTGAAACTGATCAGTGAGCTGATAACTACCGCGTAAATGCCGAAAATCGCCGCTCCTGTCAAAATAAGCTTGAATATGATACGAGACACCTTTTTACTGTAAAAACGCTCCTTGAGGCTTTTATAGGCGTTTGTGAAGCCGAAGCGGAACAGCAGGCACGCGCAGATAAATACGCCGAGTAAGGTTCCGATATTGATTACGTGAAAAAGTCCAACGGGTAGGGTGAACCAGATCAAAAATATTACTGCGATAATACAGATAATTATGCGAAAGAATAGCTTCATATTTTCACTTCCTTTGCTTAGATTATAGCACAACGGAGCGTGAAAATAAAGGAATTTACCGTGGAAAAAAGGCGAAAAGCCGGATTTGCTCCGACTTTCCGCCATATTTATATTAATTCCAAATTTCCGATTAAGACTAACCCCTTGTTTTAGTGCCCTCATAGAGCGTATCTTCGTCAACGCTGACAGCCTTGCCTTGTTTAAGGCTTTCGGGTACGTCAAGGAAACGCTGGTTCCTGCTGCCTCTGAACAGGAGCATAAGGCTGCGTTCCTCAAGGACGAAGGGTCCGTCAACGAGGTAGTCGAGATTTTTTAGCAGGCGAATCCACTCGGGATGTTTTTTCTCACCCGCAAGCAGCTCCTCAAAGGTGTAGCCCGTATAGCTCATAACATTGAGTCCGTGTTCGTGGCACTTTTCCGCAAGCTCGGCAAGTCCTTCAGCCTGACAGAACGGCTCTCCGCCCGAGAATGTCATTCCCTGCAAAATCGGGTTGCTGACGGCTATGTTTAAAATCTTGTCCACGTCTCCCGGGTGCTTGGGTTCAAACGCCCATGTCTCAGGGTTGTGGCAGCCCTTGCAGTGATGCGGACAGCCCTGTGTGAATATTGTCATTCTTATGCCGGGGCCGTCAACGATACTCTCGCTGACGACCCCGGATAAGTTAAGCTTGGTTCCCATATTATACTGCTTCGTCACAAAGCAGGCTCATATCGACGTCTTCGCCGATAGCGTGCTTTACTCTTTCCTCAACCTCAGAGCGCTTGGCGTCGTTAAAGCGGTCGAGCGTGCCTACGAGGTAGCCTGTGATACGTCTGATACGCTCAAAGCCTTCGCCGCCCGAGCCTTCCTTACGTCCGCAGACAGGGCAGTAATCGCCGATGATTCCTGTATGTCCGCAAACGGGGTCGCGGTCAACGGGATGGTTGATTGAGCCGTAGCCTACGCCGCACTCCTTCATCTGACGGATAACAGCCTCAAACGCGTCAAGGTTCTGAGTCGGATCGCCGTCAAGCTCGATGTAGGAGATGTGTCCGCCGTTGGTGAGGTTGTGGTAAGGCGCTTCCTTCTTGATTTTCTCAAATGCTGAGATGTTGTAGTAAACGGGGATGTGGAAGGAGTTTGTATAGTAATCGCGGTCGGTAACGCCCTCGATTTTGCCGAAACGCTCTCTGTCGATTCTGACAAAGCGTCCTGAAAGTCCCTCGGCGGGAGTACCGATAAGCGCGAAGTTAAGCTGATACTTCTGTGTTGCCTCGTTCATCTTCTTGCGCATATAGCCGATGATTTCGAGACCGAGCTTCTGAGAGCTCTCGCTTTCACCGTGGTGAGCTCCGACAAGAGCCTTGAGGCACTCGGCAAGTCCGATAAATCCGACTGTCAGCGAGCCGTGCTTGAGTACGTCGCGGACTGAATCGTTCGGACCGAGTTTTTCGGAGTCGATCCATACGCCCTGACCCATAAGGAAGGGGTAGTTTCTGACGAGCTTTGAGCACTGGATCTCAAAACGCTCGAGGAGCTGTTCAACGCAGAGGTCGCACATTCTGTCGAGCTGCTCAAAGAAGAAGTCAACGTTCTTGTTGGCGAGGATAGCGAGACGGGGGAGGTTGATCGAAGTGAAGCTGAGATTACCTCTGCCGTAGGTCTGCTCACGGTCGGGATCATAGATGTTGCCGATAACTCTTGTACGGCAGCCCATGTAAGCGAC
>CACYDB010000191.1 GCA_902773035.1 uncultured Ruminococcus sp.
GACCGCGTTTTTCAGCTTCCGCTACCCACTCGTCAGAGTAGTTGTCGCCGTTAAAGATAATTCTCTTGTGCTCGGTGAACACCTTTTTGATGAGCGCCTTTAAGCCGCTTTCGAGATCGTCAACGTCTTTAAGCTCATCATAGAACTCGCTTAGCTCCTGAGCGACCATTGTATTGAGCATATAGTTGGGGCAGGCGATGTTGAGCGATGAGCCGAGGGCTCTGAACTCAAACTTATTGCCCGTGAAGGCGAAGGGTGAGGTACGGTTTCTGTCGGAATTATCCTTCTTGAAATCAGGCAGGGCTTCTACGCCTGTACCCATTCTCGCCGCCTTGTGACTCTTGTAATCCTTGCCCTCGATAATGCTTTCCACCAGAGCTCCGAGGTCGTCGCCGAGATACATCGAGATGATCGCGGGAGGAGCCTCGTTAGCTCCGAGTCTATGATCGTTGCCCGCGGAGGCGACTGTGATTCTGAGCAGATCCTGGTACTCGTCAACCGCCTTTACAACTGCCGCGAGGAAGAGCTGGAACTGTAAATTATCCTCGGGCTTCTTGCCGGGATTGAGAAGGTTCTCGCCCGTATTAGTCGAAATCGACCAGTTGTTATGCTTACCCGAGCCGTTAACTCCCGCGAAGGGCTTCTCGTGTAACAGACATACAAGTCCGTGCTTTTCGGCAGTCTTTTTCATAACCTCCATACACAGCTCGTTGTGGTCCGTAGCGATATTGGAGGTTGTAAAAATCGGCGCGAGCTCATGCTGTGAGGGCGCGACCTCGTTGTGCTTGGTCTTAGCGTAAATTCCGAGCTTCCACAGCTCCTCGTCAAGATCGTGCATATAAGCCGATACTCTCGACTTGATGGAACCGAAGTAGTGATCGTCAAGCTCCTGACCCTTGGGAGCCATAGCTCCGAAAAGCGTTCTGCCCGTATAAATAAGGTCAGGGCGTTTATCATACGCTTCTTTATCAATAAGGAAGTATTCCTGCTCGGGACCTACCGTCGTTGTAACGCGGTTTACGTCGTCCTTGCCGATAAGGTTAAGAATCTTGACCGCCTGAGCACTGAGCTTTTCCATAGATCGCAGAAGCGGAGTTTTCTTGTCGAGCACCTCTCCCGTGTAGGAGCAGAAGGCTGTCGGGATATAGAGTGTCTTATCTCTGATAAACGCGGGAGACGTCGGATCCCACGTCGTATAGCCTCTCGCCTCAAAGGTGGCTCTGATGCCGCCTGAGGGGAATGATGACGCGTCGGGCTCACCCTTGATGAGCTCCTTGCCCGAAAATTCCATAATGACTTCGCCGTCGCCGTTAGGTGTGATAAAGCTGTCGTGCTTTTCAGCGGTAACGCCTGTCATAGGCTGGAACCAGTGAGTATAGTGGGTGCAGCCGTTCTCAACAGCCCAGTCCTTCATCGCGTTAGCCACAACATTGGCGACGCTTAAATCAAGAGCTTCGCCGCTCTCAATAGTCTTTTTGAGAGCCTTGTAGGTAGCCTTGGGAAGTCTTTCCTGCATTTTCCTATCGTTGAATACGTTACATCCGAAGTATTCCGATACGTTTTTCATACTTGTACACTCCAATCTTTTATTAGGAAACAGAAAAGGCGCCGGAACTCCGTTACAGAATTCTCAGCGCCTTTGCTGTCGATGGTGTAAGTATACACTAACCGTTCTTATTTGTCAATAGGTTTTTGCAACTTTTTTTATTTTTCTTGCAATTTAGTTGCTGTTCCGTTTCATTTTATATAGAAAAAGCAAAAAAATGAAAGTTTTATGAAACAAATATGCAATTTGGTATTGACAAAGCTGCAAAAGGGTTATATAATGCTAACTGTAATTTTGGTTAATACACTGCCGAAAGGATGATTGGAATGGATAGACAAGGTTTGTACTCCCCTAGGTTTGAACACGACAACTGCGGAATCGGCGCTGTCGTTAATATCAAGGGAGAAAAATCTCACAAGACAGTTGAAAACGCTCTCACGATAGTTGAGACGCTGGAGCATCGCGCGGGTACGGACGCCGAGGGTAAAACAGGCGACGGCGTAGGAATACTTCTGCAAATCTCGCACAAGTTCTTCAAGAAAGCCGCGGCTGAAATGAACCTTAAGCTTAAAGGCGAGCGTGACTACGCTGTGGGAATGTTCTTCTTCCCGCAGTTTGAGCTGTTTCGCAATCAGGCAAAGAAGATGTTTGAGATCATCGCCGAAAAGGAAGGCTTACGGGTACTTGGCTGGAGACCTGTACCGTATAATCCGACCGCGATCGGCACGAGGGCTTTTGAATGTATGCCCAATATTCAGCAGTGCATTATCGAGCGTCCCGACGGCGTTAAGCGCGGACTTGAATTTGACCGCAGGCTCTATGTGGCGCGTAAGATTTTTGAACAGAGTAACGAGGACACCTACGTTGTATCGCTGTCCTCGAGAACTATAGTATATAAGGGTATGTTCCTGGTCGGCGACCTCAGAAACTTCTTCCTAGACCTGCAGGACGAGGACTACGAGAGCGCTATCGCTTTAGTCCACTCGCGTTTCTCCACAAATACCAATCCGAGCTGGGAAAGAGCTCATCCGAACCGTATGATAGTTCACAACGGCGAAATCAATACTATTAGAGGCAACGCCGATAAGATGCTCGCGCGTGAGGAAAATATGCGTTCCGAGCACTTAAAGGGCGATTTAGACAAGGTTATCCCCGTTGTCAACGCCGAAGGCTCCGACTCCGCTATGCTCGACAACACGCTTGAGTTCCTCGTTATGAGCGGAATGGATTTACCCTTAGCCGTTATGATAACGTTTCCTGAGCCGTGGGACAGAAACGGTACGATGAGCCTGAAGAAGAAGGATTTCTACCAGTATTACGCCACGATGATGGAGCCGTGGGACGGACCGGCTTCAATCCTGTTCTCAGACGGCGATATTATGGGCGCCGTACTGGATCGAAACGGTTTAAGACCGTCGAGATATTACATCACCGACGACGATAACCTCATCCTCTCCTCAGAGGTAGGCGCTCTGCCGATAGAGCCCGAAAAGGTTGTAAAGAAGGACAGACTACGCCCGGGCAAAATGCTGCTTGTAGATACCGTCAAGGGCGAGCTGATTGACGACGACGAGCTCAAAACACGCTACGCCTCACGTCAACCCTACGGCGAGTGGCTGGACGCTAATCTTGTTAAGCTAAAGGATTTGAAAATCCCCAACGCCAAGGTCGAGGAACACCGCAGAGCTGAGAGAAGAAAGCTGCAAAAAGCCTTCGGCTATACCTACGAGGACGTTATGACCTCGATTCTGCCTATGGCGAAGAACGGCTCCGAGCAAATCGCTTCAATGGGTACAGACAGTCCCATCCCTCCCCTTTCAAGCGAGATCCAGCCGCTGTTCAATTACTTCAAGCAGCTTTTTGCGCAGGTAACAAATCCTCCGATTGACGCTATCCGCGAGGAAATCGTCACCTCAACAACCGTTTACCTCGGCGAGTCGGGCAACATCCTCGAGGAAAAACCCGATAACTGTAAGGTTGTTAAGATCCACAACCCGATCTTATCCTCAACAGATATTCTAAAGCTCAAAAATATGCGGGAAAACGGCTTCAAGGTAGCCACGATCCCGATGCTGTATTATAAGAACACCTCGCTCAAAAAGGCTATCCGACGTCTTTATATCGAGGCTGACAAGGCGTACAAGGACGGCGCCAATATCCTGATCCTGTCGGACAGAGGCGTTGACGAGAACCATCTCGCTATACCGTCGCTGCTCGCAGTATCTGCGCTTCATCAGCACCTTGTAGTGTCAAAGCGCAGAACCTCTCTTTCCATTGTATTAGAGAGCGCCGAGCCTCGCGAGGTTCACCACTTCGCGACGTTATTAGGCTACGGCGCGACGGCTATCAACCCCTATCTCGTTCAGGAGACCATTCACGAGCTCATCCACGATGATTTGCTCGATAAGGACTACTACGCCGCGGTCAGCGACTACAACGACGCTGTGCTACACGGCATTGTAAAGATAGCTTCCAAAATGGGTATCTCAACGATCCAGTCATATCTTGGCTCGCAGATTTTCGAGGCTATCGGAATCAGCCGTGAGGTCATAGACGAATACTTTACGGACACCGTATGCCGTGTAGGCGGTATCACACTGAAGGATATAGAGAGGAATGTTGACAAGCTCCACACCTCAGCCTTCGATCCGCTCGGACTTGAAACAAGCGACGAGCTTATCTCGCGCGGAAGTCATAAGTTCAGAAGCGGCAGAGAGGAGCACCTCTATAATCCTCAGACCATACACACCCTACAGACCGCGACACGCGTCGGCGACTATGAGCTGTTCAAAAAATATACTCATATGATCACCGAGGAAATGAACCCCGTAAGCCTCAGAGGACTTCTCGACTTCAACTACGCCGAAAACCCCGTTCCGCTCGACGAGGTCGAAAGCGTTGACGAGATCGTAAAGCGCTTCAAAACGGGCGCTATGTCCTATGGCTCAATTTCGCAGGAGGCTCACGAGGCGTTGGCGCTCGCGATGAATATGTTGCATGGTAAGTCGAACTCGGGCGAGGGCGGCGAGAGTCCCGAGCGTCTCGCCACCAAGGGCACCAAGAATAACCGCTGCTCAGCTATCAAGCAGGTAGCCTCGGGACGCTTCGGAGTAACGAGCGAATACCTTAACTCAGCGGATGAAATACAAATAAAAATGGCTCAGGGAGCTAAGCCCGGTGAGGGCGGTCATCTCCCGGGAAACAAGGTTTATCCGTGGATTGCCAAGACCAGACACTCTACCCCTGGTGTATCGCTGATCTCCCCTCCCCCTCACCATGACATCTACTCGATTGAGGACCTGGCTCAGCTTATCTATGATTTAAAGAACGCCAATAAAAACGCGCGTATCTCCGTAAAGCTCGTATCTGAATGCGGAGTCGGCACGGTAGCCGCGGGCGTCGCTAAGGCAGGCGCCGGAGTAATCCTTATTTCAGGTCACGACGGCGGCACAGGCGCAGCTCCGAGGAGCTCAATCTACAACGCGGGACTTCCGTGGGAGCTCGGACTCGCCGAGGCTCACCAAACGCTTATTATGAACAACCTGCGTAATAAGGTTGTAATCGAAACCGACGGCAAGCTTATGACAGGCCGCGACGTCGCTGTCGCCGCTATCCTCGGCGCTGAGGAATACGGCTTCGCGACAGCTCCGCTCGTAACACTCGGATGCGCTATGATGAGGGTTTGTAACCTCGACACCTGCCCCTTCGGCGTAGCGACTCAGAACCCTAAGCTCAGAAAACGCTTTATGGGCAAGCCCGAGTATGTAGCGAACTTTATGCGTTTTATCGCGCAGGAATTAAGAGAATATATGTCAAAGCTCGGCGTGCGCTCAATAGATGAGCTTGTCGGAAGAAGCGATTTGCTCAGACTAAAGGATAACCTCACGGAAAGCCAGAAAAAGATTGATTTATCCGCGATCCTTAACGCCGACTTCAACGGAGATAAGGAAGAATACTATAACAAAAACCTCTACGACTTCAAGCTCGGCGAAACTCTTGACGAGCGCGTGCTTGAAAAGGAATTTGACCTTAATAAAAAGGGTAAGCAGAGCGTTAAGATCGAGGTTAAAAATACCGACCGATCACTCGGTACGGCATTTGGCTCCGAGATCACAAAGCGCTTCAAAAACAAGCTTAACGAGGACAGCTTCAAGGTACAGTGCGAGGGCTCGGGAGGTCAGAGCTTCGGCGCGTTTATCCCGAACGGCTTGACCTTGGAGCTTACGGGCGACAGCAACGACTACTTCGGCAAGGGACTCTCGGGAGGTAAGCTCGTACTATATCCGCCGAAAAATTCCGTATTCAAGGCGGAGGATAATATCATCGTCGGCAACGTAGCTCTCTACGGCGCGACCTCGGGAAAAGCCTTCATCAACGGCGTCGCGGGAGAACGCTTCTGCGTGCGTAACTCGGGAGCGACGGCGGTAGTCGAGGGAGTCGGCGACCACGGCTGTGAGTATATGACAGGCGGCTGTGTTGTAGTGCTCGGACGCACGGGCAAGAACTTCGCCGCCGGAATGTCAGGCGGTATCGCCTATGTATTTGACGAGCGCCACCACCTCTACCGCAGGCTCAACAAGGAGCTTGTTGAATGCACAGAGCTGCGCGAAAAGGTTGACATAGAGAGAGTCAAGGCGCTTATCGAGGAGCACGTAAGGGCTACGGGCTCGGAAAAGGGCAAAAGAATCTTGGCTGATTTTGAGAACTGCCTGCCGCTGTTCAAGAAAATCATACCTCACGATTACAAGAGAATCGTTGAGGAGATCGCCGCTAACGAGGCAAAGGGACTTGATGAAGAACAAGCGAGAATCGAAGCGTTTTACACGCTTGTAAAGGAGGAAAGGTAATGGGAAAGCCCACAGGATTTTTAGAGTTTACGCGTGAGGAAACCCGCGCCTGCTCCGTAAAGGAACGTATCAAGAATTTCAACGAATTTCACGAGCCCTTATCGCCCGATGAGAGAAAGAATCAGGCGGCTCGCTGTATGGAGTGCGGAGTGCCCTTCTGTCAGTCGGGTATGAATATCGGCGGTATGATAAGCGGCTGTCCGCTCAACAACCTTATTCCCGAATGGAATGATTTGATTTACAGAGGCAATCAGGAACAGGCGTATAAGCGCCTGAGAATCACAAACAATTTTCCCGAGTTCACCTCGCGCGTATGTCCGGCGTTGTGCGAAAAGGCCTGCACCTGCTCAGCTAACGGAGAAGCGGTTACGGTTCGGAATAACGAATATTCAATAGTTGAAACCGCGTATGACAACGGCTGGGCGACCGCTGAACCTCCTAAGGTGAGGACAGGCAAAAAAGTCGCCGTAATAGGCTCGGGACCCTCCGGACTTGCCGCGGCGGATCAGCTCAACCGCAGAGGTCACAGTGTAACCGTTTTTGAACGCTCTGACAGAGTCGGCGGACTTCTGATGTACGGTATTCCAAATATGAAGCTCGAAAAGCATATTATCGACAGAAGAATCGATATTATGAAAAAAGAGGGCGTTGAGTTTAAAACTGGCGTAAATGTCGGCAAGGATATTTCCGCAGAAGAATTAAAAGAAAGCTATGACAGAATCATCCTCGCCTGCGGAGCGTCAAATCCGCGCGATATCAAGGTCGAGGGCAGAGAAGCCGAGGGCGTCTACTTCGCGGTGGATTTTCTCAGATCGACCACAAAGTCGCTGCTCGACAACGGCTTGCAGGAAGGTACGTTTATCTCCGCCAAGGGCAAGAACGTTATCGTAATCGGCGGCGGAGATACGGGCAACGACTGCGTGGGCACCTGCGTTCGCCACGGCGCGAAAAGTATTCTACAGCTCGAGATGATGCCCAAGCTTCCCGACACCAGAGCCGAGAATAATCCGTGGCCGCAGTGGCCGAGAATCTGCAAGACCGATTACGGTCAGGAGGAAGCGGCTGAGGTCTACGGTACCGATCCGCGTATTTACCAGACTACCGTAAAGAAGTTTATCGGCGATAAAGACGGAAAGCTGAAAAAAGCCGTGCTTGTAAGCCTCAGCTTTGAAAAGGATAAAGCGACAGGCAGAATGAATATGAAGGAAGTCGAGGGCTCTGAGCACGAGGTCGAGTGCGAGCTCGTACTGATCGCCGCGGGCTTCCTCGGCAGCGAGAACTACGTAACCTCCGCATTCGGCGTAGAGGTGGATCAAAGAACGAATGTAATCGGACAGGACGGCTTTCATAAAACCAATGTTGAAAACGTTTTCACCGCGGGCGATATGCACAGCGGTCAGTCGCTTGTAGTACGCGCTATCCGCGACGGCAGAGACTGCGCGCGCGAGGTTGACGAGAGCCTTATGGGGTATACAAATCTATAGCGGATAAAAAGGATGGTTAATATGGCAAAATATATTTTTGTAACAGGCGGAGTAGTCTCGGGGCTCGGCAAGGGTATCACAGCCGCGTCACTCGGCAGGCTTTTAAAGTCAAGAGGACTGCGTGTTGCCGCTCAGAAGCTCGACCCGTACATAAACGTTGACCCGGGCACAATGAGCCCTTATCAGCACGGCGAGGTTTATGTTACCGAGGACGGCGCCGAAACCGATCTCGACCTCGGTCACTACGAGCGTTTTATCGACGAGGATCTGAACAAATTCTCGAACCTCACCACAGGTAAGGTCTACTCAAATGTGCTCGCTAAGGAACGCAGGGGTGAATACCTCGGCAAAACCGTTCAGGTTATTCCTCATATCACGGATGAGATCAAGCGCTTTATTTACAGCGTAGGCAAAAAGACTGACGCAGACGTTGTAATTACCGAAATCGGCGGCACGATCGGCGATATCGAGAGCCAGCCGTTTATTGAGGCTATCCGTCAGGTAGGTCACGAGGTCGGTGAGGATAACAGACTCTATATTCACGTTACCCTTGTTCCGTATCTAAAGGCTTCGGGCGAGCACAAAAGCAAGCCTACACAGCACAGCGTTAAGGAGCTGCAGGGCTTGGGAGTAAGCCCCGACATTATCATCCTGCGTACAGACGAGCCCATAACCGACAGAACGATTTTTGACAAAATTGCTGGCTTCTGCAACGTATGGCCTGACTGCGTAATTGAAAATCTCACCCTCCCCGTGCTTTACGAGGCTCCGCTTATGCTCGAAAGGGCGCACCTGAGCGACATAGTTTGCCGTGAGCTGAACCTGAAATCCCACAAGCCCGATCTGGCTGACTGGGAGCATATGATCGAGCGAATCAAAACACGTGAGCGTTGCGTCAATATCGGCTTGGTCGGCAAATACGTCGAGCTCCACGACGCTTATCTCAGCGTTGCCGAGGCTCTGCGCCACGCGGGATACTACCTCAACTCAAGGGTAAATATAAAATGGATCGACTCCGAAGGTATAAATGAAGAAAACGTTTCGGAAAAGCTCGGAGATCTGAACGGCATAATAGTCCCGGGCGGATTCGGTCAGCGCGGAATAGACGGAATGATCCTGTCTGCAAAATACGCGCGTGAGAACAACATCGCCTACTTCGGAATCTGCCTCGGAATGCAGATCGCCGTTATCGAATACTCGAGGAATGTCGCCGGTATCGAGAACGCTAATTCGGGCGAGTTTGCCCAGAATGTTCCGAAGGTTATTGATTATCTTCCCGATCAGAGCGACGATACGGACAAGGGCGGCACACTTCGACTCGGCGCCTATCCCTGTGTAATCAGGGAAAACACTACGATGTACAGAGCTTACGGAAAAGTCGAGATCAGCGAGCGTCACCGCCACCGCTATGAGTTCAACAACGAATATCGTGAGAAGCTCGAAAAAGCCGGACTGACACTCTCGGGAATATCTCCCGACGGCTCACTGGTTGAAACGGTAGAGCTCAGCGACAGACCCTTCTACGTCGGCGTACAGTACCATCCCGAATTCAAGAGTCGCCCCAACAAGCCTCATCCTCTTTTCTCAGCCTTTATCAAGGCGGCGCTGGAATAAAAAACGGAGCCGCGGCGTTATTGCCGCGACTCCTAATTTATTTATTATCAAAGTGAATCCGTGAGAATTTTTACGAGGTCATCCTCGAGAAGCGGAACCCACGCTTCCTCCAAGCCCTCGTTGACGGCGATATGATGAGCCATCTCCCCTATCCTGCTTTCGTCAATGCCGACGTCTTTAAGATGCATCGGAATATCAATCGACTCAAAGAACTTATAGGTAGCGTCAATCGCCTGATTCGCGATATCAAACTTATCCTGATTTTCGTCGATTCCGAAAACGTTAACGCCGTATTTTACAAAGCGGTCAACGCTCTTGTCGCTGAGGATGTACTTCATCCATCGCGGAGTGATGATCGCGAGGCCTACGCCGTGCGTGATGTCGTAGTAGGCGCTCAGCGCGTGCTCAATCGCGTGACAAGGCCAGCCTGACGGACTGTTGCCGAGGGCGTAGATTCCGTTGCAGCCGTAGGTGCAGGTCAGCATCATCTCAGCTCTGGCGGTGTAATCCTCGGGATTCTCGATGCACTTAACGGCGTTTACCATAAGGCTCTTTAAGCCCGCCTCCATAAAGCCGTCGTTGAGAAGCGTTGAGTCCTCGCAGAAATACTGCTCAATGATGTGGTTCATCGCGTCAGCGCAGCCCGCGGCTGTCTGATTCTTCGAAACGGTAAAGGTGTAGGTCGGGTCAAGGAAGGATACCCTCGGGTAATTGTGAGGGTCGATGTAGCCGATTTTATCGTTAGTTTCCGTCCTCGAGATAACGCCGCCCGCGTCATACTCGCTGCCCGTCGCGGCGAGAGTAATGATATCTACGATCGGCAGTGAAGCCTCGGCAAACGCCTGATAGGAAATGAGATCCCACGGGTCGCCGTCATACTTAGCTCCCGCGGCGATTGCCTTTGAGCAGTCGAGCACGCTTCCTCCGCCTACCGCGAGGATAACGTCAATATCATTTTCCTTGCACAGCCTTACGCCGTCGAGCACGCTCGGATCATACTTGGGGTTAGGCTGAATGTCCGAGAGCTCGATGATCTCAAAGTCCGACAAAAGCTCCCTGACCTTGTCGTAAAGCCCTATCCTCTTGATACTGCCACCGCCGTAGGTGAGCAGTATTTTTTTGCCGAACTGAGCCATAACCTCAGGAAGCTGAGCTACCGCTCCCTCGCCGAAGATAAGCCTCGTCGGAGTCTGATAATCAAAGTTTTGCATATTTTTCCTCCTTTGTACTTTATTAAATTAACACACCTAAATTATATCAGCAAATCTTAAAAAAGTCTACAAAAACCTCCGCCTGAAATCAGGCGGAGGTGATTTTTTAATATTAATAACCCTTGGAAACGACTTCCCAGCCGTCCTTATCGGTACGCGCGAGCCACCACTGATAATCCTTGTACTCGTGATTGGATTCCAGCGTTGAGTTTTTCTTGCCCTTTGGAGACTTGAAGTCGGTCAGGAACTTGGCGACCTTTGTATACTTCGCGTCGGGATTCTTCTCATTGACCCATTTGAGATTGGCGTCGTTTACTTCGCTGTCACCCGCGTAGCGAATGTTGTGAAGCTTGCAGCCCTCAAAGTTCGCGAAGTCGCACTTGAGCTGAATTACGGCGTCCTCTAAATCCTTCTTGCTGTAAATTGAAGATGTGCCGTAGTCAATATCAACCTTGCCGCCCTTAGCCTTGCCGAGATACTCCTCGAGAGTAAGTCCCTTGGACTTGATGTTCTTGGCGATGTAGCCGTTTTCTACATAACGAATGTGCCACGGTTCATATCCGTAGCCCGTGATGTGCTCCTTGCCCTCAAGATAGCGGAGAATGAAGCCGTATTTAGCGAGCTTCTTATGGATTTCAGCCCAGATCTTCTTGTACTTGATCATATCCTCGTTCTCAACGACGTCCTTGCCGTCGATAATCAGATATAAGTCAAGCGCGAGACCTGTATGATGCTCTGAATAGCCGGGCTTGGCGACAGTCTTGGCGGCGTATTCGGCGCCGTACTTCTTGGTGAAGTCGTCCATGATCTTCTGCTGCTCCTTAACGCTTCTGCGCGCGGAGTCGAGGTCAACGTGGATGCCGTGAGATACGAGGTCCTGCTTGAGATTGAGGTAAGCGTCGTAAGCCTTCTTCTCTACCTCAACGGTGTCGCCTATGGAATTGGTGGTGTGGATCGTTTCGAGTTTATCCTCCCATGTGTCAGGGAGCGGATTTGTCTTGTTGACAAGCACCATATAGTCGATAGGCTCGGATTTTGTTGTATCGGGAGCTTCCGCCTTAGCGGCGCCTGTAGCTCCTGTTGATTTGTTGTCGGCTGAACTGCCCGAACAGCCTGTAAAGACAGATGCCGTCATTACAGCCGCTAAAGCAATCGCCGCTAAAGCTTTGATTTTTTTCATTATTTTCCTCCTTAATATAAACCCTTTTAGTCAGGGAACTAATCGCCACTATTATAGCATTACTTTTTATTCACTCAACGATATTTTTACATTAATTACGATTTTCTGAATTTTTCAGCTTTTCGATTTCCTTATTGAATACGTCGTTGAGCGAGCTCTCGTCGAGCGTGAGGCTCTCCTGACCGCTGACGGAGACGTCCGCAAAGTTGTCAAAGAGGAGCTGCTTTGCCCTAAGCAGCTCAAGGATACGCTCGTCGATCGTTTCATCCGCAAGCAGACGGTGAACGATCACGCTCCTGACCTGACCCATACGGTAGGCTCGGCTGATTGCCTGATTCTCGATCGAGGGCTTGATCTGAGGCTCGCAGAGGACTACTACGGAAGCCGCCTGAATGTTGAGTCCCGTGCCTCCCGCCTGAATCTGAGCGAGGAGTACGGCACCTCCGGGAGCCTTCTCAAACTCGTCGATTATCTCCTGCCTTCTCTTAGGCTGGATATCGCCCGTGATCGCCTCCATACACTTATCACCCAGCGCCTCGCTGACGGTCTTGATCGTATTGATGAAGAAGGAGAATACAAGCACCTTGCGGTTATCCTCCTTCGCCTCCTCGCAAATCTGGATAAGCCGCTCGAGCTTTGAGGAGCTTTCGGGCTCTACGCCGAGGAAGGACACCTGACGCATCGACATATAGTTGCCGCTCTCAGCACTGAGCCTGTAGGCTCTGTATTCCGCGTCATTGACGTCGCACCACTCCTCCTTCTGAATAAGGTCGGGAAGCTCGGTGAGGACGTCGTCCCTTGTACGACGGAAATATACGGGAGCGATGATTTTCCGAAACTGAGGCGCTCCCGAGAGCGCCTGAATGTTTTTGAGCTCGGAGGCTATATCGGGTCGCAGACAGCCTATGAGGGAGCGCATCTCCTCTACCCTGTTTTCGAGCGCGGTACCCGTCATAAAGAGGATTCGCTTCGCGTTATCGCTGATTGAGAGCAGGTTGCGTGTACGCTTAGCGTTCGGATTTTTGACGTAATGCGCCTCGTCAACCACGAGCATACCGTACTTGAAGCGGTCGCTGAGCTCGAATTTCTCGAGAGTTTCGTAGGTAGTTACGGCTATACCGCCGTTTTCCTTCCAGCTCTCCAAGGATGCCAGAACGTCTTTGCCGTGGATTTTTTCGCAGGGAATGTCGCAGAATTTTTGAATCTCTCTGTACCAGTTTATCAGAACGCTCGCGGGACAGACTACTACAAAATGGTGCTCGCCTGAGTTACGCAGCGCTACGAGAGAAGCTATCGCCTGAACCGTCTTGCCGAGTCCCATCTCGTCGCCCAGCAGGACGTTACCCTGATTTATGATGTATTTTACTCCGAACTTCTGATAGATACGAAGCTCGCATTTCAAGCCCGTGAGGTCGAGCGGTACCTTCTCGATTTCCTCCTTCAGAGCCTCGCTCAGTCCTGCTACAGCCTCGCTCTCACCGGGCTTCTGAATCCCGAGCTCCTCAAGGACAGTATAGTACTGAGCCGAATTTTTCTCAAAGTCTTTCAGGCTGTCCCTTCCGAAATCGCCGACAACTCCCGATACCGATTTATAGATTTCAAGGGCGTCGGAAACGTAGCCGCTCTGAGCCAGATTTTCAAGGTAATCGCAAGCCTGTTTCGCGTCCTCCTTAGCCTGAGCTCCCGCGAAAAGCCATTTGAGCCTTCCCTTTGCCGCCGATGCCGCGCTCAGAGCGTTTTCTATATCGCCGTGAGTATCGTTAAAGAGGCTCTCGGCGCGGTCGTACTGAGGCTTTAACTGCTTGTATTTGTAAAGAATTTTTATCAGGGCGAGGTTCTCGGGGCGCTTATCGTCCGCTGTAAGTCTTACGGGCGTATTAGCCGCGGCGTTTTTCGCGACCTCATTCGCGATTGACTTTATCTTTTCAGCCGACTGCCTGCCGATACCGCTGACTCGCTCAAGAGAAGCTATCGAAGCCCTCTCCACGTCGGCTATACTCTTATACCCTGCCGAACGTAGCAGTGACGTCTTTATGCCCTGCCTGCCCGAGTTAAGCTCCTCGATGTCGATATCGGAGAGGGTTTTCCTGACCTCCGCGGCGCGCAGATTATCCGCCGCCCTCTCGATTTCAGCCGCGGCGCTGTTCTTACGCGCGATAACATTCTCAAGCTTTTTATCGGCTGAACCGACGGCGTTTATATTGTCCTTGACCTGTCTGAAATCAGGCTTGAATTTCTCACTCATCGCTATCCTCCGTAACGGAATTTTACATTTTTTATTCTAACACATCGGCAGACTGATGTCATCAAAAATTCATAAAAATTTTGCGATAAATTATTACAATGAACAATTGACTTTTAAAGAATAACTGATGTATAATTTTATTCAGAACGACAAATTTCGAGGTTTTAAATGCGTAAATATATAAAAACAGCGCTGTTGATTGTAATTGCCGCCATGGTCGGATTTATGACGATAAGAGCGGCGATCACTCTCTTTCCCTCAATGCCCGCTCAGAGCAATACCGCCGAAGGCTTGGCGTACATCAAGGCTGAGGAAAAAGCCGATATCTCAGCCAATGAGAACGCAATCAATCAGGCGCGTGACGAAGTCAAAAGAGTACAGCAGTCAAAGCATGCCGCCGAGGAAATCTCGAACGGCAATTTCAGGGCGGGCTTCAATGAGATCCTGATATGCGGCGACAGTCTTGTAAAATCAATAGTTGAATACGAAGTCCTCGACAGCGATCAGGTTGTCGCGGAGATCGGCGCGGGAACTCAGTATTTATCCGACAACATCTCCGCGCTGAAAGCCGTTAACCCTAAGTACCTCGTGCTTCATTTCGGCGAGAATGAGCTCGACAAAAAGAAGTACGCCTCCTACTTTATCGCGCGGTACAGAGCGGCTTTGCAGAAGCTCAAAAAGGAGCTGCCTAACACAAGGATATACGTTGACAGCATCTTCCCCGTCTTGAAAAAGGCGTACAAATCCGAGCCCTACACCGAGCACATCGACCACTATAACACTCTGCTCAAAGAGCTCGCGAAGGAGCTTGAAGTAACCTACCTCGACTACTCAACGCTCAAAGGCTTTTTCCTGAAAAAATACTACGACGCCGACGGAATCCACTTTGTAGAAACTTTTTACACGGAAAAGTATCTGCCCTATATTTTCACGGAGGTATACAGCTACATTGACCAATAAAAAATATCTTATCGCGGAGCTGCTGTGTGTAGCGGCTCTGATCACCTTTATTGTTCTGATTTGCGTCTCACGCTCGGGAGGCACGGATAAGAAAATTTCCGACGTCGCCGCTCCCGTTGTCAAGACTATGGCAAACAATCAGATGACTAAAAAGACTAACGCCGACGCCGTCAAGGCGTTCAAGCTCGATCTGAGCCTTACCGACGGCGTTGTATACTACGCAAACAATAACGTTATGGACGTATCCGAGCTGCTGATAGTAAAGCTCAAGGATAAGTCGGACGCTCACGACTTAAAGGGAAAGGTTGACTTAAGAGTTTCCGAGCAAAAAAAGCTCTACAAAAGCTACGCTCCCAAGCAATACTCGCTGCTTGAAAACAGTATTACGGAAATAAGCGGCAACGTCCTTTTCTACTGTACGGCTGAGAACGCGGTCTCGCTCTTTGAAAAATTCAAGGAAGCGTTATAGATTTCAATTACGGATAAATGGTATTCAGTTCATCAACATTTCTGATTATATTCCTGCCGTTGACGATACTTGCCTATTTCCTTATAGGTTGTCTGCTGACTAAGAACGTCACGGTCAAAAACTCAATACTCCTGCTCGCGAGCCTCATATTCTACGCGTGGGGTGAGCCTGTGTACATCTTCCTCATGCTGATAAGCATTTGCTTCAACTTTGTTATCGGCAAGGATATTTCCGCGTCCAAGGACGCCGATAAGGATAAACGGGCAAAGCTCCTGTTTATCTGCGCGATCATCTTCAACATAGGCGTGCTGGGCTTCTTCAAATACTCAGGCTTTGTCGCGGACAACCTCGGCAATCTTTTAGGCGTTCAGATACGTATGCCCGAGCTGCCGCTGCCCGTGGGTATATCCTTCTACACCTTCCAGATTATGTCCTACATCATTGACCTGTACAACGACAAAATCAAGGTTCAGAAAAACATCCTCTCATTCGCGCTGTACATCTCCCTTTTCCCGCAGCTTATCGCGGGTCCCATCGTAAAGTACAGGGATATTGAATATCAGCTCAGAAACAGGAGAGAATCACTTAGCAAATACTCCGAGGGTATGAGCCGCTTTGTAGTCGGACTGTCAAAAAAGCTCCTGCTCGCGAATACGCTTGGCAGCGTTTACAGCGCAGTTCAGGCGGACGACATTAACGACCTGAGCTTTCTCAGCGCGTGGGTCGGAATAATCTGCTACACGCTGCAAATTTACTTCGACTTCTCGGGCTACTCGGATATGGCGATAGGACTCGGCAAGATGTTCGGCTTTGAATTTTGCGAAAACTTCCGCTATCCGTATATGGCATTCTCGGTTACGGACTTCTGGCGCAGGTGGCATATTTCGCTATCATCGTGGTTTCGCGATTACGTCTACATCCCCTTGGGCGGCAACAGGAGAAAAACTCCGAGGGTTATATTTAATCTTATGATAGTCTGGCTTCTGACGGGCTTATGGCACGGAGCCGACTGGAACTTCATACTCTGGGGAGTATATTACGGCGTACTGCTCATTCTCGAAAAATACGTCCTCTCTAAGCAGCTCGGTAAATTACCCCTGGCTCTCAGGAGGTTTATCACGCTTGTGCTTGTAATGTGCGGATGGGTACTCTTCTCCGCTCCGACTCTCCCCGACGCTCTGAATTATCTCAGGGTTATGTTCACCGGAGGTATAGGCTTTATCGACTCCGACGGCTTATATCTGCTCACCTCAAACATTCTGCTTATACTGCTCGGCGCGTTCTGCGCTGTGCCGATATACAAAACGCTTATCAGAAAGGTCAACCGCGTTACAGTCAGCAGAGTCAAGGCTGTCGCCTGCCCCGTACTGCTTATACTGTGCTACGTCTTTATGATAAGCGAAACCTACAATCCGTTTTTATATTTCAGATTCTGATATGAGTAAGAAAAAGAAAAAGATTTCCTATAAAAAGAGAAAAATCATTGAAAAACGCAATACTATTCTATCCGCCGCGGCTGTGACTGTTATTATCTTCACGGTCAGCCTTTTCACGCTTATGACGGGCGACAGGGAGTACAGCGATAACGAAAACCGCTACCTCGCCCAAAAGCCCGAGTTTAGCATCGGCTCGGTCGCCGACGGAAGATTTATGAAGGACGAGGAGGAGTACCTCTCCGACCAGTTTTTCGCGAGAGACGCTATGGTCATAATGAGAACAGGCGTTGACGTGCTTTTCGGCAAAAGGGAGTCCAACGGCGTTTATATAGGCAAGGACGGCTTTCTCTTTAACAAGCCCTCGGCTTACGACAAAAAACGCGTAAAGCTGACAACTGACGCTATCAACTCAATCTCCGGGCTCAGTACTTCGATACGCTCTTACATCGCTATCGCGCCAAACAGCGTTGAGATTCTCAGCGACCTTCTCCCAAGCTTCGCGCCTACACAAAACCAGACTAAGCAGATCGAGAAGGTCTACTCAAAGCTTGATAACATACAGAAAATCGACCTCTGTACACCCTTAAAGGCGGCAAAGGATCCCCGCGCTCTCTACTATAAAACAGACCATCACTGGACGGCAGACGCGGCTGAGATCGCCTTTAACGCTATTTCACGGGAGATGAAGCTCGACACCTCGGGCTACAAGTACAAGAAGCTCGCCGTTACGGATTCGTTCAGGGGCACAATGGCGTCGAGCTCGGGAGTTTTCAGCTCTCAGGACACGATCCGCATAACCGTTCCCGAACCGCAGGTAAAATACGTCGTGCGCTATCCCGATGATAATAAAAAACGCGCATCCCTCTTTGACTCGGAAAAGCTCGAAAAAGGCAGTAAATACGAGGTATTCTTCTCGGGCAACTTCCCTGAGATCCAAATCGAGACCGCCTCGAGATCCGATAAAACGCTTATGGTCATCAAGGACTCCTACGCGAACTGCGTCGTGCCTATGCTCATCCCCTATTTCAAAACAATCATTATGATTGACCCAAGGTACTACGCCGACAACATCAGTCAGACGATCGAGAAAAATAACGTTACCGATATCCTCTGGCTCTACAACGCCGACACCTTCCTCAAGGACACCTCGATCGCCGATAAATTCTCATAAGTAAACGCCGGACAAATCGTCCGGCGTTAAGTTTATTCATTCAAAAAGCTTTTTACGTCATCAAGCTGTCTTAAAGCGGTTTTCCTGCCGAGCTCGTAGACCTGACGCAAGACCTCGGGATCATGCTCGATCCTCTTGATCGGCAACGGCTCGTCGGGACAGATCACAAACGCCCTGCCCTCCTTTTCCTCAGAGAAAACAAGCTCTCTGCTCTGATTATAATTGATATGCCTGTTCTCAATCGACTTGATCATATTGGGATATTTCCTCAGCGAGAACCTGAAAAGCGGCATTTTTGAAGCCTTTTGCTTGGTATATTCTCTCGGCTGCGTGAGGATAACGACGTTCTTTTTGCAGCCCTGATTTATAATAAACTCCATCGGGATCGAGTCCGCCATACCTCCGTCGAGGTAGAGCCTGTCGCCGATTTTGACGGGCTTTGAGACAAGCGGCATCGAGGCTGAGGCTCTTATCCACTCCATACACTCGTCATCCGCCTTATCGCAAAGGTGATAAACAGCCTCTCCCGTCTCAACGTCGGTACATACCGCGTAGAACTTGATTGGAGACGCGTTGAACGCCTCGCGGTCAAATACGTCGAGCTCGTCGGGAATCGTGTGATAACAAAATTCAGCGCCGTAAATATCGCCCGTCTTAATAAGCGAGCGTACCGAGCAGTACCTCGGGTCCTTGCAAAATCTCAGATTATAGCGCAGAGCTCTTCCCGCCTGACCTGATTTATAATTACAGCCAAACGCCGCTCCCGCGGATACTCCGACGATCGTATCAAAGGATATTCCGTTCTCCATAAAGACGTCGATTATTCCCGTTGTAAAAAGTCCGCGCATAGCGCCGCCTTCAAGTAAAAGTCCTGCCATTATTCTACCTGCTTTCATGAAATTTCAAAATCCATATTTTCAACAATAAAACAAAAATCTACACCTATATCATATCAGAAATTTAAATAAATGTCTATATTTTTAACACTTTTCTCTGTCGGTTGATCAGACGGAGAAATTTCTTTACACTGCTTCAAACTGTCCTTTAAGATTATCGCAAAACTGTCTATTTAACAATGACAGATAGTTGTTGTATGATAATAGCAAATTCAGGAAAGGACTGAAAGCTATGACAACAAAAGCCTCACACATAGACAATCAGAGGGCAAGGCTCACCATCCTCGTGATTACCGCGGTGTTCACTGCCCTGACCTACGTTTTTACCGCGTTTGTAAATATCAGACTCCCGATAGCCGCTAACGGCGGACTTGTACACCTTGGTAACGTACCGCTGTTCATCGGCGCGATCATCTTCGGCAAAAGAGTCGGAGCAATCTCGGGCGGAATCGGAATGGCGCTGTTCGACCTGCTGTCAGGCTGGACGGTATGGGCGCCGTTTACGCTCATCACCGTCGCCGCGATGGGCTACGCCGTAGGCGCGATCGCTCACGACAGACCGAAATTACGCTACAGCGTTCTCGCGATTCTCGCCGCGCTCGTTATCAAAATCATCGGCTACTACATCGCGGAGGCTGTGATTTATCAGAACCTCATCGTACCCGTCGCCTCGATCCCGGGAAACATCGTTCAGGTCGGCGTCGCGGGACTTATCACATTGGCTGTAATTGTGCCGCTCAGAAAAGCCGCGGACAGTATTATCCGATAAACTTTTTCAGTTTTTTGAGGTCGGTATTCGGAAACATACGCGAAAAATGCTCCAGCAATCTCTCGTAGGACTCCGCGGGAGTTCTGCTGTATACGCTCCCCGTAAAGCTCTCCCCCATAAATCGCTCGGGAGTTGAATACTCCGATACTCCCCAGCCGTAAGGGTTTCCGCGCTTATCGCGCATATACACAAAGTCGCTGATCACCACGTAGCATTGAGCCTGCAGGCGATTGATAATTGTATCAAAGCCCTTGTTGCCGCCCTTTTTATAATCGCCGAGCCGTTTGAGCTCCTTTGAGATGATCGGCTCGCCCGACTCAATCAAATCATAAAGCCGCTTATCCTTATACGGCGTCAACCCGTCGTCAAAGCGCGCGTCAAAATCATAGCCGTCACGGCGGTAGTTGGCGAAATCGGGGAACCACTCGGGGCTGATGTAGCACGCCTTTTTCTCAAAGAACTTTCCGTAGGCGCAGCGCGTTTCCTGTATAACGGGACCCTTCCACTCCCAAGCGTTCCATACTCCATCGGCGCTGTTGTACCAGCAGTCAGGCGAAATATGCTCCTCCAGCGAGAAGCCCTCTATCGAATTTTCAAAGAACGGCATAAAGCCGTACTCGTTAATA
>CACYDB010000192.1 GCA_902773035.1 uncultured Ruminococcus sp.
GACGAGATGTAAGTCTTATCACTTTTGAAACATACCTTATCCGCTCCAAAAAATAGGAACGCCCTATAGGCGTTCTTATTTTTTGGCATACGGATTCGGGAATCGAAACCGAGCGTTAAGAAATTGTCCCGGTGGGACAATTTTAGCGAGGAGCGCTGATTAACATTTCTATTCTCACATGCCGCAAAAGACGAGATGTAAGTCTTAACACTTTTGAAACATACGTTATCCGCTCCAAAGAAATCACGTCGCTGATTATTTAGACCGGCGACGTGTTTTTATTATTTTACTTTTATTTTGACTACTTTAGTTACAGTCTTTTCATTATAGTCTTTATTACCTGATGCAGTTATACTTAGTTTAACTTTATATGTACCTTTTTTGTAATTTCCCTTTTTAAATGTTATCGCTCCGTTCTTTTTGTTTACGGTGATTTTTTTGAAAATACTATTACTTGTGCCGCTTTTGACCTTAACTACTTTTATCTTTCCTTTAGCTTTTTTAATTTTAATAGGCTTAACTGTCTTTTTAGCTGTTTTCATAGATTTTACGCTTAGGGATTTAGCGACAGATTTAACGCTTACGGTATTGTTGTTCTTAAGCTTGATCTTAATCATACTGTAGTCCCCGGACAAATACGTAAGATACATTTGTACAACGTCAATAGTCGCGTGTCTGACATAAATATAATACGTTTTCCCGGGAGTCAGCTTATCAATAGTAACCTTCCAGTCCTCTTTGGAATCGTTTGTTCTTGTATTATAACTGGCTTCCCACTTGGGTTCTTCATCGGAATCTGTAGTATAAGCTAAGGTGTATCCCCAATTTTCGTATTTCCATGAAACTGTTATGGAATCTTCGCTTGTGGCAACGCATCTGAGATTTTTAGGCGTCGGAATATTCCTTTCTTTCACGGCAGCCTCGATATCCTCGCTTGACGGCGGGTCGAAAGTAACGCGAGCTCCAGCGCTGATAGGCGAAGCGATAAGAACGCCGAGCAGTATAAAAGTTGCAAGCAAAACGCTTATTGTTTTTTTGAATTTTAACATAAGAAGCCCCCCTTAATAATCCAAAGATTAATTGGCACTTTCATTATATCACAGATGAAAATGAATTGCTCACCAAAAATAAAGTTGTATATTTGTACAATCTGTACATAAGAAAACCTCAGTCCGATAAAAGACTGAGGTTGATTTATTTATTCACTATCTCATTCGCCGCGAGCATTATACCGAGCTTACCCGAATGAAAATTCAAGCTTCCCTGCATCCATACAGCAAAAGGCTCTCTGAGCGGCGCGTCGGCGGAGAGCTCGATTGATGAACCCAGTGTAAACGCTCCGGCAGCCATAATGACCTTGTCCTCGTAACCGGGCATATCGTCGGGATAAGGCGTTACAAAGCTGTCAACAGCCGAGGCATGCTGGATCCCAACGCAGAATTTCTCAAGATTCTCAGGTGTCCCGAGCTTGATTAGCTGGATAATATCTCCCCTGTCGTCATTATAATTCGGGGAAACCTCGTATCCGAGCACGCTGAACAGTGCTGACGCGAAAACCGCTGTTTTAAGCGCCTCGCCCGTAGCGTGAGGAGCGTGATATGTACCGAGAAACAGCTCGCGGTTATTGCCGAGAGTAGCGCCTATTTCCTTGCCTGTGCCGGGAGTCGTTAGACGATATGAGCACATCTCGACTAAATCCTTCCTGCCCGCTATATAGCCGCCTGTCGGAGCTATACCGCCGCCGGGATTCTTTATTAAAGAGCCTGCCATAAGGTCAACGCCGACCGATAGAGGCTGTTTTTTCTCAACATATTCGCCGTAGCAGTTATCAAGCATTATAATCGCGTCTTTATTGACGCTCCTGACAGTCTCAACGATTTTTTCAATATCCTTGATTGTGAGCGTAGGACGGACGCAGTATCCGCGCGAGCGCTGAATATAGACCATTTTATATGAGGAATCGAGCTTGCTTTTGATTGCTTCGTAATCAACAAGACCATCCTCGTCAAGCTCGACCTCGTCATAAATAATGCCGAAATCCTTTAGCGAGCCAGGGTAATTACCCTCAATTCCGATTGCGCTTCTGAGCGTATCATAGGGAGTTCCCGTAACAGAAAGCATTTTATCTCCCGGTCTGAGTACACCGAACAGCGCTACCGTCAAAGCATGAGTTCCACTGACAAAATTATGCCTTACGAGCGCGTCCTCAGCGTCAAAAACATAGGCGTAGACCTCGTCGAGCGCGTCTCTACCGCGATCGCCGTAGCCGTAGCCCGTTGTGGCTGTAAAATGACTCTCGCTGACCTTGGCTTTCTGAAACGCCATAAGCATTTTATGCTGATTATACTCCTGTATCTCGTCTATTTCCTTAAGCTTATCCGCGCAAAGCTCCATAGCCTTTTCGGAAGCCTGTAAAATTTCCTCGGAAATATTGAAGAAGTTGTGCATTTATATCATCCTTACCTGTACTCAGCCCATTTACCGTATAAATCGAAGCCGAGCTTGTTGTAAAATTCTATATTTTCATCGGGAGCGCGGTGAAGGAACACAGCTCTCCCCTCTTTTACCAGAACATTATTTATGTATTTGATCAAAAACGCGCCGTAGCCCTTGTTGCGATAATCGGGATCTGTAGCAAGAGCGCCGAGAACAGCGCTGTCAGGACTTTCTGCTAATGTCATAATGCAGGAAATAAGCTCACTGTCCTTTATACCGTATATCCTGACGGTGTTCTTATTGAGCTTATGACCAACGTCGAGCGCGAAGCTCTCATATGAAGGAACGGCAAAATTCTTTGATGCGCATTTGCTGATGAGGCTATACACCTCTTTGACCGTAGGCTCTATTACCTCGGCTTTCTGAGGATTATCCATAATCACGCGGCTGCTCAGAATAGGGCCTTCCAAGCGGGTTAAAGCGCAGTCGATTTCATATTTTCCGTCACAGATTATAGATGCCGCCCCTGACACCCTGATAAACGAGCTTATTTCCTCCATATCGGAAAGATCAGTCAAAAGCAGAATGAACGAGGTTTCAAGCCTTGCAATAATCGAGACGCATTTATTGTCATCAACCTGAATCCAGTAATCTACAAACGGCAGTCTGTAGTCGTAGGTATTGTACAACGAGCTGATTCGGCATCCGAACGGATTACCCTCGGACATTACCTTAATATAATTTTCGATGTTTAAATCATCGCCCGCTATTCTTATCATAAGGCGCCACCGCAGATTCGCTCAGCGAGGAGCTTTGCGAGCGTATACGCGCTGTCCAGGTCGGATTTATCAATCAAAGACAGCTGAGAATGAAGATATCTGCACGGCAGTGATATCGCCAGCGTGCGAACTCCTCCTCTTGAATTGTGGATAACTCCGGCGTCATTACCTCCTGCTACAGCGCGCTTGAACTGAAGCTTGATATTATTTTCATTGGCAAGTCTACGAGCTTCGTTAATCAGGCCCTTATCATAGATTGTACGTCTGTCTATAAAGCCGATAACAGCGCCTTCTCCGACGTTGCACACCTGCTTTGAAGGACTGACTTCGGGAACATCGGCGGCTGTAGTGCTCTCTAAAACGACAGCGAAATCAGGAGCTACCGTATACGCCGCTGTTTTAGCGCCGTTGAGTCCTACCTCCTCCTGAACCACAAAGGTAAAGTACGTATCATATTCAAGCTCACTTTTGAGCATTTCAAGCATAATAAAGCATCCCGCGCGATCGTCAAGTGCTTTTGACTTGATTGTATAACCGTTATCCTCGTAAAGAGCTTCAAAGGTAACGCTGTCGCCCGGGGATATATATTTCAACGCTTCTTCCCTGCTTTCAGCGCCGATATCAATAAACATTTCGCTGTATTTTGGAATAGATGATTTTTCATCTGATGAACAGAGATGAATCGGCTTATTTACTATAACACCGTTGATTTTATTGTTGATTACAACACTTTTCGCGGGCAGTACGCGTCTGTCAATGCCGCCGACCTCGTCAAATTTAATCAAGCCGTCGGAGGTAATATCCGTAACCATAAAGCCCACCTCGTCCATATGGGCGGAAATCATAAGCTTTTTATCAGCTCTTTTTCTGCCCTTTTTGAACGCGATTATGTTGCCGAGATTGTCAACGGAATACTCAACAGCGTAATCGTCCAGAATACCTGAAATAATCTTTCTTATATTATTCTCGTCGCCTGAGATACCGTTAGCGGTACACAGGTCTTTAAGAAGGCATAAATTATCCATTCTGACCTCCTTTTATATAGAGGGCGAGCAACTCAGCCGTCGCCTCAACGTCGCTTATATCAACGATTTCAGCCTGTGAGTGCATATTTTTCTCGGGGATTGATACAAGGCAGGTCTTAACGCCTGATTTTGACACTGCGATATGGTCGGAGTTAGTACCTGTGTTAGAGGCGCAGACCTCAAGCTGATAGCTTATATCATTCTCCTCGCAAACTTTCTTTAGCTTATCAAACATTCCTCTGTTAAGAATCGGCGAAATACAAAGCATAGGTCCCTTGCCGAGAAATATATTTGAATACTGATCGTCGATTCCGGGCTGTGAAGCAAAGCTTACATCAACCGAGATACACTCGTCAATGTCATAATCAAACGGAGCGGTTTTAGCGCCTGTAGCGTAGGTTTCTTCCTGACAGGAAAGCAGAATTATAACCTTAACATCGACTTTGGATTTTGAAATTATTTCAGCGGTTTTCAGCAACGCAGCAACGCTCGCGCGGTTATCGAGAGCTGAGGCGGTTATTCTATTACCTAAGAGCTCCTTGGGTTCAGCGTAAAAACTTACGCAATCGCCTAAGGACACGTTTTCCTTAACAATATCCGCGGGCAGTCCGAGGTCAACCCATAGCTTATCGGCGGACACTGCCTTA
>CACYDB010000193.1 GCA_902773035.1 uncultured Ruminococcus sp.
ACAATCTGCAGTCGTCCTTTGAGGTTTACGGTTTTTATGATAAAACCTGGACGCCGATAATTGTCGGTCTGGTGCTCGCGGTTGCGGTCGGAATATGTCTTTACGGCGGAGGAAAGAGGATAATCAAGCTCACCGAAAAGGTTGTACCCTTTATGGGAATAGGTTATGTAGTCGTTTCACTGCTTATTATCGTTTTCCACATTCCGAATATTCCGAACACATTTGCGATGATATTCAAGGACGCGTTTGATTTCAAGGCTATCTTCGGAGGTCTGAGCGGTTCATGCCTTGTTTACGGTATCAAGAGAGGCTTGTACTCAAATGAGGCGGGCGTAGGTTCAGCTCCTAACGCATCTGCCTCCGCCGATGTAACTCATCCCGTAAAGCAGGGACTTGTTCAGACGGTTTCCGTATATATTGACACAATGCTGCTTTGTACAGCTACGGCTCTGATGTGCCTCACCTCAGGCGTAGGTATCAGCGAAAACGTCTCGGGAGCGCCTTATGTTCAGAAAGCGGTTTCAACGGTTCTCGGCGAATTCGGTCCTGTATTTATAACTGTCGCGATGGTACTGTTCGCTTTCACAACGCTTATAGGAAACCTTTACTATGTTGATAACGCTCTCGCGTATATGAACAAAAAGAAAAAGCCCTCAAAGAAGTTTATGAGATTCTTCTATGCGGGATGTGTACTTGTAATATTTGTCGGCGCGTTAATGCCTATGAGCTTTGCCTGGACTATGGCTGATATTACGATGGGCGGTATGACAATAATCAATATCCCGTGCTGTACGATTCTTTCGGGAATCGCGATCAAGGCGCTCAGGGATTACGAAAAGCAAAGAAAGCAGGGCATTAACCCTGTATTCAGAGGCAGGAACATCGGGCTTGACGAAAGTCAACTCAGTTTCTGGAAATAGAAAGGATTGATATTATGGGAATTTTTGACAGCTTCAGAAATATTGCGCAGACCGCGTCAAACGCCGTCAACACAGGCGGCGGCAATAAGAGCGAGACCTTTACGTTTACCGCGCTTCCTGAAAGCCTTGATGAGCTCAAGGCTCTGCCCGAGGCGAGTATGGACACACCGTTCAAGACCGCGGCTCTGACTGTATGCGCGCTGTGCGCTTACGCCGCGGCGGAAAACATAGGAAAGGAAATGATAAATTTCCTGAAAGGACCCGCGCCGCTGTCGGCATATGAGGAAAGCTTTATCCGCGACAGATTCAGGGACTCAAAGCTCGTGCCGTTCTCATACTTTGAGGGAGCGGTTCCCGAAAACGATTATACCCCGAACGAGCCGTTCAAGGTTACGATTTCGTCCAACCCGTACTCGTTTAATAACGAGAACAGGGCTACCCTCTATGTAAAAAGCGGCGGAGCCGATAACCCCAGACAAATCAAGCTCAGACTCAAGCCCTCGACAGGCGTATGGTACCTCGAGGAGCAGATGATTCTTGTCGGGATCAGAACGCCTAAATCGGCTGACCCGTGGGCGTAATAAAATGATCAAGAGCCGTCGCGTTATGCGGCGGCTCAGTTTTTGTCTTACTTTTTCTCCTCCATATGAGGAAAAATAAACTCCATATAATCGTCGGTAAACGTATCGTCGATCCATTGAACAAACGCGTTTCCCGCCTCAACTCCGTGACTGCGCTGGGTCTGTCTTTGGATAGCGGCTATCGTCAGTAAGCCGTTGATCGCCATAAATACCACCAGTACAGCGGTGATTATCCTGCCGGGCTTTTTCGGGATTTTTTCAATCAGGCGGCTGAAAACAGGGTAGACGTATCTCAGCCAGAACAATCCCAGAAGTCCCCAGATGAGCGCGAACATCAGACTTGTCCTGCCGTCGATATTAAACGGCATATCGCTGTAATCCCAGCTGATTGTGCCGAGCACCTTTTCCTGAAAATATGAGCAGAAATACTCAAACGTCGCGCCGATAACGGCAGAGGCGAGATAGATTATAAGGTCGTTAGCCTTGTGCAGCTTATAGAGCACAAGCGTAATAGCTACCGCTCCGCCGCCGTATACAGGGATAAACGGGCCCATAACCATTCCTGTCCTGACTTCAAAATGTCCCTCGGCAAAAAGCGCCCAGACAGTTTCCATCATTGTTCCGAACAGACTTCCGAGAAAGAAAAGCCAGAACAGCTTAACGAGGCTCAGTCCGTAGGCGAAGGGTCTGTCCTCATTATTCGTGATCTTCTTTTCGTAAACCTCATTGTTTTTTGCCTTGATTATGTTAAAGCGTCCCTTTAAGTCCAGCAGCTGTTTCTCGTAATCAAGACTCTTCATATCAGGGAAGGCTCTGACGAGTCTTTGCCTGAATCTTTTACTTGTGAGCATCTTTTGCTCATATTCCGCGCGTAGCTCTTCGCCGGATTTTTCGCCGTCATTCTCTTTGATCAGGTGAGAAATATCATTCATCTGCTTTAGGTTGCGGCGCAGATGAATAACCGTGATAATCGAGACTATCGTGTCGAAAATTATCAGCCCCGTAACGATCAGAGCCACCATCAGCGCTACCCACAGCGGCATTGTGTCGATAAGTCTTTCTATCCAAATAAAGCCGAAGTGTTTGAAAAACAGCGCCATAAGTCCGTACGTCACGGTCTCGAACAGCGTTACATATCCGTTCAGGTTGAGCGGACGTCGCGAGTAGTCGCGCCACTTGAAGCCCAGAGTTTTCTCAAACATATAAGAGGCTACGTATTTTCCGACGGTAAGCAAAATAGCTGAGCCCAGAAAAATCATCCAGTTATTTGTGATCGGGTGCGTGACGAGGAAAATCGCCGCAGCTCCGATTCCGGAGGCGGGGATAAACGGAAGAATAATAAATCCGGGGTTCATGGGCTTGCGCTCGAGAATGGAGTACCATGTAAATTTTAACAGCCACCCCGCGAAAGAGCAGAGCATAAATATCCAAAGCAGTTGTGTAAAAATGCGCATATTTACTCCTTAATTCAGTTAAATATGAGTTTTTCTATCGCGAAAGCCACTCCGCTTTCATCGCACGATTTTGTGATGAAGTCCGCGGCGTTTTTTATTTCTTCGGAAGAATTATCCATAGCGACGGCAAAGCCCGCCTCCTCAAGCATATTGAGGTCGTTGCCGCTGTCGCCTATAGCCATAACCTCATTTCTTTTGATACCGAGCTTTTCGGCAAGCTCAATGAGCGTCGTGCCCTTGGTGCATTCTCCGCCGATTTCAACGTCGTTGTCGATCGAGCTTGTAAAATGTATTCCCTCAAAATCCGCGATTTCTCTCTTGATCCTGTCACGCTCGGGAGTGTCCTTTGCGATAACATAGATATTGTCGCAGCCGTTCAGCGTGTTCAGAAAACCGCGCCTGTCCTCAATGATCCGTCGGGTGCGTTTGACGTACTCGAACAAGGGAGTGCCGCGCCACTTTTCCAGCTCATTACAAAAGGTTTGTTCCTCAAGATAGCCGTAGCCGTCAAAGAAAATCCCATAGTAGCAGTCAAAGTTATCAAGAATATTTATAAGATTATGAGCGTCCTCATTACCTATCACGTGGGTGATGATACGCTTGCTGTCAGCGGTTCTGTATACAGCCGCGCCGTTGGTATTGATTGAGTAATCGCAGAGCATATCGCGCTTGTACTCGTCAAAAAGACCTGAAAAAGGTCTGCCTGTCACGGGAACTATATGTATGTTATTTTCTCTGCACTTTTTGAATACGGCTTTATTATCTTTTGATATTTCCTTATTAGAATTAAGAGCCGTTCCGTCAAGGTCAATACCAATCAACTTTATCTTGCTCAAAATCTCACCTTCCGGCTTTTCACAAGCCTGCCATAATACGATAATTACACTTCATAATATCATATTTTTCTTTGTTTTACAACAATTATAAAAGCGTCTGTATTGCTTTTTTACGCTTTTTGTTGTATAATTATTATGAATTTCTATGTAAAGAGGTAAGATTATGAAGGTAAAAGAAAACTTTTTGCTCAGAAAAATATCCGATTCATACGTAGTAGTGCCTGTAGGCGACGCTGTAATCGACTTCAGCGGTCTTATTAATCTCAACGAAAGCGGAGCTATGCTTTTTGAAAAGCTCCAGAAGGGCGCCGACGAGGAGGAGCTCGTAAACGCTCTGCTCGACGAGTATGATGTTGACGAGCAGACGGCTCGCCGAGATGTAGCGGCATTTATTCAGAAAGCGAAGGACGCCGATGTCCTCGAGTAAGCAGATTGATTTAAAGGATCTTGTTCCCATTATGAAGGAACAGCTCGACCAAGGCAAGACTGTTTCGTTTGTACCGAGCGGCAAAAGTATGAAGCCGATGCTCGACGACGGAAAAGATATGATAATACTCAAAAAGCCGAAAAACAAGCTGAGGATCCACGATGTCGCGCTGTATTATCGCGCGGAGGACAGCAAGTACGTTGTCCACAGGGTAGTAGGCTTTGAGAAAAACGGCTCATATATTATGCGCGGTGACAACAATATTATGAAAGAGCATAATATCCCCATGAGCGATGTGATCGGTGTTGTTACGGCTTATTATCACAAGGGCAAAATGCGCGAGGTCGATCATCCGCTCTACAGAATATACTGCGACTTTTGGTTCTACACCTGTCCCATAAGAGCGGTGTGGCGCAGAATCAAGCCGAGGAGATAGTTTTGAAGATTAAAGAAAGTCTTTCACACTCCTATTTCAAGGAGCTTAAAAATTTTGATAAGGAAACAACCTTCTGGATTGTCAAAAACTCCCGCTATCAGCTGCTCAGCGTTTTCCTGCTGGCGCTGTTTTACGGACTTATGGCGTATTCGGGAGTCTTTCTCGCTCAGCTGGCGAGGGGAATCGTTGATTCAGCCGCCTATGACCATGATGTCGGCAAAGTCGTATTCTTTGCCGTACTGCTTTTCGGTACGACGGTTTTTCAGATCCTGATGGGCGTGCTGTCGAGGGTGACCTCCTTCAACGCCTCAACAAAGCTTGAAATCCACCTCAAGCGCGGACTTTTTGAGACTATGCTCAAGAAGGACTACGCCAAGGTCACATCCTTCCACACGGGCGAGCTTCTCAACAGACTGACAAGCGACGTTGACGTTATCACAAGCTCGATTATGAGTATCGTTCCGAGCCTTGTGTATTTTCTCGTCAAGCTTTTCGGAATACTTATCGTACTGTTTTCAATCGACTGGCGTTTCGCGATCGTATTCGTGATCGGCGGCGCGGTTATTATTATCTTTATGCTGCTGTTCAAGGGCACGCTCAAAAGCTTCCACAAAAAATCTCAGGAGGCTGACGGCAACACAAGGAGCTTTATGCAGGAGTCGCTCTCAAGCCTTCTTGTTATCAAGGTTTTCAACAAGGCTAGGAGAATTTCCGACGAGGCTACAAGGCTCCAGTGGGACGCGTTTAAGATTAAGAGAAAGCGTAACTATATCTCCATAGCCTCAACCACAGGCTTTTCGATAGTTTTCGCCTTCGGATATATGTACGGTCTTGTGTGGGGCTCGTTCGGAATCTTGGCGGGCACTCTGACTTACGGTGTTCTTACTCAGATTCTTTCCCTTATCTCACAGATCCAGACTCCCGTTGAGGGACTTACCTCCGTACTCCCTCGCTACTATCAGGCGCTCGCCTCAGCCGAGAGAATTATGGAGATAGAAAAATTCCCCGACGAGCACGCCGAGGATGAGAACGTTCATATCGATTTAAAGGAGCTTTACGGCAAACTCCACAGCATTGAGTTTGATAATATCACGTTCAGCTACGACAGAGACACCGTTCTCGAGGATACCTCGCTGAGTATAAACAAGGGCGACTTTGTTGTTATCACGGGTATCTCGGGTATAGGCAAGAGTACGCTGACAAAGCTCCTGCTCGATGTTTTCCCCGTTAACAACGGAAGGATTTACCTTAAACTGAACGACGGCTCCGAGGTTAATGTTGACAGAAACATCAGAAGCCTGTTTGCCTATGTTCCGCAGGGCAACTTCTTGCTCTCGGGAACGATCAGAGAGAATATTTCCTTTGTCCGCCCCGACGCCTCCGACGACGAAATTATGAACGCGGCTAAAATCGCCTGCGCTGACTTCATCGACGAGCTACCCGACGGACTCGACACCAGACTCGGTGAAAAGGGAATGGGACTCTCCGAGGGTCAGGTTCAGCGAGTCGCTATCGCGAGAGCCGTGCTGTGCGATTCGCCGATCATTATTCTCGACGAGGCGACCTCCGCGCTCGACGAGCCTACGGAAATCAGACTTCTCAAAAACTTCGAGAACCTTAAAAACAAAACCTGTATCCTTATCTCGCACAAAAAAGCGGCAAACAGCGTCTGCAATAAGGAAGTAAGGATAGAGGATAA
>CACYDB010000194.1 GCA_902773035.1 uncultured Ruminococcus sp.
TTTCAGCGTTTCGGTTTTATCCATATTGTAGATATGCGCCGTGGTGTCTTTCGTGCTGATTTCGTCCTCAGCCGCGGACGCGGTCATCGGCAGAGCCGCGCTGATAAGGATCAAAAGCGCAAGCACCACGCTGATTGGTGATAATACTTTTTTCATTTTTTAAACCTCCGTAAAATTTTTAAACAGCGTTTGATATACAATCTCTATGTATACGTATTAATCATATCATAACAAAAGGGAAAAAACAATATTATGTGACAGAACAACACATGTTTTTTTGACTCTTGAGTTTTACGCTTATTCTTCTTGTAATAGCTTTATAATTATACAAGCTGATTTTATAACTTTAACCCCCTTGGTTTTATTCCGAGAATAAGACCAAGGGGATTTTCATTAAATCATATTTTTACTTTCCTGTTCTTACGTTTAACTACAACGAGAAAAACGATTCCGATTATTACGGACAATATTGCCCGGTAATGTGACAAGCTTTAATTCAGGTTCTTCTTTATGGTCAGAATATTCTTGCCGTCCTTGTATTCATAGCTCACATTGTCCATGGTATTCTTGACCATAAAGATACCGAGACCGCCTTTTTTACGCTCCTTGGCTGAAAGCGTTATATCGGGGTCAGACTTTGCGAGAGGATCGTACTGCTTGCCGTTGTCGATAAAGGTTATCTCTACAGCGAGAGGCTCTTGATGCACAGTTACCTGAACTACAGCGTTTCCGTTTTCTTCACCGTAAGCATAGCTTGCGATGTTAACGAACAGCTCCTCTACAGCTATGTCAATCGTCGTCTGCGTAAGCATCGGACATCCGGCTTCCTCAAGCTGCTCGTCAATAAACGTCTGCACCTCAGGGAGATTCATCCTGTCAGCTTCAATTATAAGTTCCCTCATTACTATTCCTCCGCCGCGGTATTATCCTGAGGTCCGTAGTATTTCAATCCGACCATCGTCAGATCGTCAAACTGAGGCGCTTCTTTTACAAAAGCGTCAACGGCGGCGCGTACGCCCTCCAGTACCTCCTTCTGAGAAGCGTCCTTCGGAACAGCGTTGAGCGCCTCAAGAGTGCGGTCGGTACCGAAAAGCTCATTGTTAGCGTCTGTAGCCTCAGCTACGCCGTCGGTGTATACAAATATGCTGTCGCCCTTTTTGAGCTGTATTTCCGTATTCACATACTTGGACATTCCTATCGCGCCGACAGCCAGCCCATGCTTGTCTTTAAAAATCTCGTATTTACCGTTTTGTTTCACCATCGGATACTCATGACCGGCGCTTGAGCTGACGAGCTTGCCTGTGCTGATTTCGAGAATACCCAGCCATACAGTCACAAACATATAAGCGTCGTTATTAGCGTAAACAAGCTTGTTAACTCTTTCGAGTATCTCCGCGGGAGAGCCTCCCATGGTGGCGTGGTCGCTGATATAGATTTTTGACGACATCATAAACAGCGCCGCGGGAACGCCCTTTCCCGACACGTCCGCAATAACTATCGCAAGATGATCATCATCAATCATAAAGAAGTCGTAAAAATCTCCGCCGACCTCCTTCGCGGGATCCATCGAAGCATAAATATCAAACTCCGCGCGATCGGGAAACGCGGGGAAATCCGACGGGAGCATACTCGTCTGGATCTCCGTAGCCATATTGAGCTCAGTCTCCGTCGCCGCGAGCTTTCTGCTCTTAACATTGGAGATGACGCAGTACATAATGATAAGCGACATCAGAATGATACTGTACTGAGCAGCTTCGCCGAAGCTGCCGCCGAGCATCGCGTATTCGATAAGCGGTAAAAAGATGAATGTCAGCGCAGCCGCTTTCTGACTGAAAGGATTGTGAGACATAAATATCATTACGGTCGTAAGAATACTCGTTGCGGCAAGGAAAACTTCCTCTAATACATAAATGCCGGTTTCCTGATACATACCCTTGGCGTCAACGGTGAAGGTAACAGGTGTGATAATATTACTCAGCAAAACGACAGTTTGAACGACCAATAGTATGGGGATAAGTTTTTCCGCGATGCTTGCAAGCTTACCCTCAAAGCCGAGCGTTTCTCTTACGTAGAGATAGAAGAGGAAGATCATCGCAAGATCGATAAGCTTGCTCAACAGGCAGAAAACGTAACAAGCCATACGATAATTCGGCATTGCCGCAGTATAACTGATCACTTCGTTGACGACAAAGCTTGCGCATACCGAAATTATAAGGAGTCTGAAAAACCTTATTCCGCTTTCGCCCTGCCGCATACATCCGTAAAACAGCGCCGCGCAGATGATCGTTCCCATAGAATCTATGCCTACATTATAAAGATACGTCTGCAGTCTTGCTTCGATAAAAAAAGGAGTGCCTAACGCCATGACAAATAAGGTTGACAGTATGGTAAAAATCAATCCGTATATTTTGGTATCTTTAAGTTTATTAATCATAAGCTCTCTCCGTTAGGGTAACAGATTATTTCTTACTCAATAGCGAACAAACGGCTGAAGCCCGTAAGCTCAAAAACTTCCTTAACAGACGGAGTGAGGTTGCGTACAACCATCTCTCCCTTATCTTCCATAGCCTGTGTCGCTCCGAGAAGCACACGAAGTCCCGCGCTGGAGATGTATTCCAGATTGGAAAGATCAAAGATCAGCTTTTCAGCGTCAGGGGTAGCCTCATTGATCTTAGCCTCAAGGTCGGGAGAGGTTATTGTATCAAGTCTGCCGTTAAGCAGGAATGTGTATTCCGCTCCGTTTTTATTTACCTCAATATCCAAATTACTTTTACTGCTCATATTTGAAGCAGATTTCTTTTCTTTTTTTCCAAATAATGCCATAATAATTTCTCCTGTAATATATTATTTCCAGCGCCTGCATAACAGGCGTTTGATTCCTGTTTATTAGCCGTTTACGCGACAGTCTCTTCTTTTCTCTTTCTGAGCTTCGGAAGCATAACCAGCGTTGTGCCTATGATGCCCGGCGCAAGTCCGCCGATTCCCGCGAGCGCGAGGAATCCCGCGTTGAAGGTAGACACTGTTACTTTAACAATATCTCCAATCATTTATATAGCTCCGTAAATTCATATTTATCTTACTCAATTATACCCCAAA
>CACYDB010000195.1 GCA_902773035.1 uncultured Ruminococcus sp.
CAAGCTTGACCCCGAGAAAAGCTCGGTTGAGGTTCGCGGACAGGCTCTGAACTTCCGCAAAAACATATATTTAATGATGAACAAGCCTGCGGGCGTGGTCTCGGCGACAGAGGACAATCTCAGTGAAACCGTAATCGACCTTGTGCCCGCGGAGTTTAAAAGACCGGGACTTTTCCCTGCGGGACGGCTCGACAAAGACACCGTGGGGCTTATAATCCTCACTGACGACGGTGAATTCGCCCACAAAATCCTGTCTCCCAGAAAGCATATCTACAAAAGATACTACGCGCGGCTCGACAAAACGCCTGATGAAAGCGCCGTAAAAGCCTTTGAAAACGGCATTAAGCTTGACGACGGCACCGTATGCCTTCCCGCGAAGCTCGAGCTTACGGGAGAAAACAGCGCCTTTGTCGAAATCTGCGAGGGCAAGTTCCATCAGGTCAAGAAGATGTTCGCCGCATGCTCGCTGAAGGTCGTTTATCTCAGGCGTGTAGCCGTCGGAGGTCTGACGCTTGACGAGAATTTACGCGAGGGAGAGTGCCGCGAGCTCTCAAAAGATGAAAAAGATGTAATATTTATCAGCAAATAGCACAAAAATTGACCATCGGTTTTGACATCCTACTCAAATTAGCTAAAAACAGAGCTAAAAGTTTGTTCACTTTACAAATGGTAAAATTCTACATATAGTGGTAAAATGTATTATGTTAAATAAATATTCATTATCCATGGAGGAATAGTGTATGGCAAATGTAAGTTTAAAACATGTTTATAAAATCTATGACGGCGATGTAGTAGCTGTAACAGATTTTAACCTCGAAATTGATGATAAGGAGTTTATCATCCTCGTAGGTCCTTCCGGTTGCGGTAAGTCAACAACTCTCCGTATGATCGCGGGTCTTGAGGATATCTCCAAGGGTGAGCTCTACATCGGCGACAAGCTATGTAATGACGTTACACCTAAGGACAGAGATATCGCGATGGTATTCCAGAACTACGCTCTTTATCCTCATATGTCGGTTTACGATAATATGGCGTTCGGTCTTAAGCTCAGAAAGACTCCCAAGGAGGAGATCAAGAGAAGAGTTGAAGAGGCTGCCCGTATTCTCGGCATCGAACAGTATCTCGACAGAAAGCCGAAGGCTCTCTCCGGCGGTCAGAGACAGCGTGTAGCGCTCGGTCGTGCTATCGTTCGTGATCCTAAGGTATTCCTTCTTGACGAGCCTCTCTCAAACCTCGATGCTAAGCTCCGCGCTCAGATGCGTACAGAGATTTCAAAGCTCTATCAGAGACTCGGCACAACTTTTATTTACGTAACTCATGATCAGACTGAGGCTATGACAATGGGTACCCGTATCGTAGTTATGAAGGACGGCTTCATCCAGCAGGTTGATACTCCTCAGAACCTCTACGACGCTCCCTGCAACGAGTTCGTCGCGGGCTTCATCGGCTCACCTCAGATGAACTTTGCGGACGCTACTGTTGTTAAGTCAGGCAGCGGCGTTGCCCTCAAGTTTGACAAATATGAAATTCCTCTCCCGGCTGACAAGGCTAAGGCTCTTGAGTCCTATGTCGGCAAGGAGGTTACATTCGGTATCCGTCCCGAGCACGTTCACGATGAGCCCGAGTTCATCGAGAAGGTTTCCGCTGATACAGTTATCACAGCAGACGTTGACGTTACCGAGCTTATGGGCGCTGAGATTTATCTCTATCTCAACATCAACGGCGCTCCGATCACCGCGCGTGTTGACCCCGCTTCCAAGGCTAAGCCGGGCGACAGCATCAAGATTGCTTTTGACCTCAAGAAGATTCACGTCTTTGATAAGGAAACAGAGCAGACTATTACTAACTGATTTTAAGTACCAAACAATTGGTATATTTGACAGAGTTGGAAGTAAATCCTTTTTAAACGAACGCTCCCCACGGGGAGCGTTCGTTTTTATGTATGATTATCTTATCTTTATTTTCTATAAAATAAAAGAGTTATTTGTTTTTTTCGATTTATTGTATAATTGGTTTATAAAAATCAAAATTTCTTACGTCTAATAAAG
>CACYDB010000196.1 GCA_902773035.1 uncultured Ruminococcus sp.
CACGCTTATGGCGGCTGACTCAGCCGTTATGGTAATCGACGCGTCCACGGGTGTTGAGAACCAGACTAAAAAGCTCTTCAAGGTCTGCGTAATGCGACATATCCCGATTATTACTTTTATAAATAAAATGGACAGAGACGCTCAGAGTCCCTTTGATTTACTCGAGGATATAGAAAACGTCCTCGGAATCAACACATGCCCGATGAACTGGCCTATTGGCTCGGGTAAGGAGTTCAAGGGCGTTTATGACAGAGAGAGTAAGGCTGTTCTCGCGTTCAAGGCGAATAATGGTCAGAAGGAAGTCGAGGAGGAAATCATTCCAATCGACGACGCAAGGCTTGACGATTTGCTCGAGGAGAAGAAGCAGGACTTGATTGATGAGATTGAGCTTCTCGACGGCGCGGGTGATGAGTTTGACCTTGACGCCGTAAGACAGGGTACACTGACTCCCGTATTCTTCGGCTCTGCGTTGACTAATTTCGGCGTTCAACCGTTTTTGGAGCAGTTCTTAAAGCTTACTCCGCCGCCTGCTCCAAGAGAAACCGCTGACGGAGTGGTAGATACAGACTCGGATTTCTCCGCCTTTGTATTTAAAATTCAGGCGAATATGAACAAGGCTCACCGTGACAGGATCGCGTTTATGAGAATTTGCTCGGGTAAATTCGAGAAGGATATGGACGTTTATCATCTCCAGGGGGAGAAGAAAATGCGTCTTTCTCAGCCTCAGCAGATAATGGCTCAGGAGAGAGAGGTTATCGACGAAGCCTACGCCGGAGATATTATAGGAGTTTTCGACCCGGGTATCTTTATGATAGGCGATACCGTATGTACCGCTAAGAGAAAGGTTAAATACAAGGGTATTCCGACCTTCGCACCCGAGCACTTCTGTCTTGTTCGTCAGAAGGATACAATGAAGCGTAAGCAGTTTATCAAGGGTATTGAACAGATCGCGCAGGAGGGCGCTATTCAGATATTCCGCGAGCTTGACGCGGGTATGGAGGAAGTTATCGTCGGCGTAGTCGGCGTGCTGCAGTTCGACGTACTTAAATACAGGCTTGAGAATGAGTATAACTGTGAAATTATTATGGAGAATCTCCCGTTTGAGTATATCCGCTGGATTCTCAACGAGGATATTGATCCCAAGGAGCTTGACCTCGCCTCCGATACAAAGCGTATTCAGGACTTAAAGGGCAACAAGCTTCTGCTGTTCACAAGCTACTGGAGCATAGACTGGGCGCTTGATCATAACAAAGAACTTAGATTACAGGAATTCGGTAACGCTTAATGCTGTACGATAAGCTAAAGAATTACAATCGAATTCCGTTCCATATGCCCGGACACAAGCGTAATATCAAAAAGCTTGGTAACAAGCTCCCTTATGATTTGGATATCACCGAGGTTGAGGACTTTGATAATCTTCATTCACCGAACGGAATCATAAAAGAGATCGAGGATAAAGCGAAAGAGGTTTATGAATCAGATAATAGTTTTATTCTCGTTAACGGCTCAACAGTAGGAATCCTTGCGGGCGTATTATCTGTTGTCAAACGCGGCGATACAGTCCTTATAGCGAGAAATTGCCATAAGTCAGTTTATAACGCCGTAGAGCTTGCGGGAGCTAATGCCGAGTATATTGTTCCCGAAATTGATGAATACGGTATTTTCAAAGCTATAGATACTGATGAATTAAATAATAAACTGCAAAGCGTCAGACCTAAGCTTATCGTTATCACTTCGCCTACATATGAGGGCGTAAAATCAGATATAGAGGGTATATGTAAGCTCGCTCACAGCTATAATATCCCTGTGCTGCTTGACGCGGCGCACGGAGCTCATTATGTTGACTACGCTAAAGACGCCGATATAACGGTAATGAGTCTGCACAAAACCATGCCCGCTCTCACTCAATGCGCTCTGGCTCACGTTAACGGTTCTCTGGTCAGCGCTGAGGAGTTCAGGATCAAGCTCTCAATGCTCGAAACCTCTAGTCCGTCTTATTTACTTTTGTGCTCAATTGAGGAATGTCTTAATTTCAAACTGGATTATTGGGAATTTATAAACAAACGGGATCAACTGGTAAAAAACTGCAATAATCTCAATAATCTTAAATTACTTGATTATGATATATCAAAACTTGTGATTTTTACGGGATACAGCAGCATCAACGGTACCGAACTCGCCGAAAAGCTCAGAGCTGATTATAATATCGAGGTTGAGATGGCGGCGAAAAGTTATGTCGTGCTTATAATTACACCCTGCGACAACTTTGTTAATTACAAAAAGCTGGAAAAAGCGCTGATTGAAATTGACGGCGGTCTGACATCACAGCCATTTGAAAATGATTATAGCTTTATTATTCCCGAAAGAGCCGTATATCCCTATGAGATTGATAAAAAAGCTGAAACTGTTTTAGATGATTCTGTCGGAAAAATCAGCGCTGAGTACGTCTGGGCTTACCCTCCGGGTATACCTCTGATAGTCCCGGGAGAGATTATTTCGGACGAATTTATCAAAACCGTTAAGGACGGCATAAAAAACGGCGTTAACATTCAGAGTACATACTCTCAACTTCCCGAAAAAATATTGACATCCATCGACTGATATGATAAAATTTTAATATACTTTAATGGAGGTTTTCAGTATGAAAAGAATTCAGACTATTGAAACTCGTGACTTAAAG
>CACYDB010000197.1 GCA_902773035.1 uncultured Ruminococcus sp.
ATAGTCGGGAGGTACGATTGTGATCAAACATTTATCAAAAAGCTTTTTAGCCGTTGTTTTAAGCGCTTTGATGCTGCTGTCGGTTATTCCGGGAGCATACGCGGCGGTTGATGAAAGCGGCTCTGTTGAGCTAAAGGAGGGAACCTACGCCGAGAGTGAGGTTCTCGTAATGTTCAAAAACGGCAGCCTTGAGCTGAGGACCTCAAGCCGCAGGGCGCTGAAAACAGTCAGAGCTATGGACGACGTAGCGGATGACTTCGGTTCGGCTATGGAAGCTACCAATACCGAAACCGCGGCGGCGGCGACTGTCGCGTCACAGAAAGAGATTTTATCGGAAAGTCTGGGCGATGATTTTGTTATCAGGGACACCGTGCTCTTTGACGACAGTAAGACATCGAACGGCCCCGACGTCAGCCTTGTGTCGTCAGACAGATACACCACCGCGCAGATGATAGAGTTGCTTTCCTCAAATGACGATATTTCATTTGTCGAGCCCAACTATTATACCGAATTATCATCGGCTGATTACAGCCTTAACGACGCTTACGCGTCATATTCCTATCAGCTTTACGGTCAGAAATCAAAGAATACCGAAAGCAAGAAGTCCGCGAATACAAGGGGCTTTAAGGATAAACAAATCAGCATTAACGCTCCGACGGGCTGGAAGCTGTACGAGGAGTCGCAGTCAGGGGATGAGGCGGTCGTAGCGCTTCTGGATACGGGTATTGACGACTACCATGAGGATCTCTCCGAGGTGCTCTGGCACAATCCGGGCGATATCGGACTCAGCGGAGATTACGGCTACGACTTTGTCACTAATTCCGATAACCCTGTTGACAACGACGGCCACGGAACTCACTGCTCGGGCATAATAGCCGCTCAGGCTGACAACGATGTCGGCGTAGCGGGCGTCGCGAGCAAAGCCGGCGTAAAGGTTATGATGCTGAAAATCATCGGCGATCCCGGTGTTGACCGTGAGGGAAATCCCATTCAGACGTCAACCACATTCGCCTCCATCGGAGCTCTCGCGTATGTAAAGAAGGCGAAGGAACGCGGCGTAAATATCGTCGCTACAAATAACTCGTGGGGCGTAAGCGGAGGCGTTACCTCGGGTATGCTCGATTCCTACTTCACGGAGCTCGGCGAGATGGGCGTTATCAACATTGTCGCGTCGGGAAACGACGACAAGGATAACGACCTTGATTCCTTCTCTCCCGCCAATACAACAAACGATTATGTGGTTACGGTCGATTCAGCGAGCGAGGACGGCAAAAAAGCGTCGTACTCCTGCTACGGACGCGCCTCAACAGACTTATTCGCGCCCGGCACAAACGTACTCTCAACCGTTAGCTATAAAAGCTATCTGCCGTGTATTGAGTCCGCGGACGCACTGCCCGAGGATACGCTTTACTACGGAGAGTTCACGCCCGATATCGCGCCCGACGGCAAGGGAAAGATAAAGCCTGTCCTCGGCGACGACGGACTCAACGATTATGAGGGAGTAGGCGCGTTCGGCGAGGCTCAGGTCAAGGTTCCCGAGGGAATCACCTCGACTCTGGAGACCGTGTCTGAGCGCTCCTTTAACGACTCCAAAAAGGCGGGAACATTAAAGTGGACTCTGAGCGGATTTAAGGATAACGAGGATATCCTCGACACCGACTGCTACCTGTATTTCCCTTACAAAAAGGATTCGGCGGCGACCGCCAAGAACAGCTACGGCTCAGCCGTTTGCGAATGGGGCTTTAACGAAGGCAAAAATATGAACGGCTTACTGACGCTCGGAGATGTCATAGTTGACGGCGAAGGTCAGGCGGAAATAAACGACAGCGGCGTGGGCGTATCCTCCTACGACGTTATGAAAAGAGCTTGCGGCATTCAGCGTCACCTCTGCGGCAAAAACCTCGCCGATTACAGCGATGTCGAAGGTAAAAGCTACGGCCTCGGACTGCGCTTCTCGATAAGCGACAGCGATTATGACGTAAACAGCATTTCGTTCTATATCGACTCCTTAGCCGTGAGCAATACTTCTGAGAGCGATTCGGACGCGCCCGGAGATTATTACGACATTATGTCGGGTACCTCAATGGCAACTCCTGTGGTTACGGGAGCCGCGGCTCTGATTGCCGCTACGCACCCCGATTACACCGCTTTACAGGTTAAGGATACGCTGTTCTCAATGGTAACAAAAACTCCCGAGCTGTCCGACCTGTGCTCAACGGGCGGATATATCGACTTCGACAACATTCAGAAAGCTTCGCCGTTCATAAGAGAGGCGACGGCGGACGTGACAGACCTCTCCGATATTAAAATAAAGCTTATCGGCGGCGGGTTTAAAAATGATAACACCTCGGGTAAGCTGACGGTCAAAAGAATATCGGGCGACTCTGAGCCTGTTCAGATCGGTCAGGATAAATCCGCTTCGTCACCCTACGCCGTATGGGAAAATGATGTGATCACCATACATAACGCAGGAGGACTTGTCGGAAGCTATCTGAGCTTTGAAGCAACCTCCTCGGACGGAGGAGCGGCGTCGGGTAAATTCTTTGTGACTAAGGGTGAAAGCTCCTATACTCAGGTTGTCAAGCCTACCGCGACGGATAGCGAGGCATTCTCCATATTCGACCTGTTCTCCGACGGAAAGGATCTGTACGCTTCAAATCCGTACGGCGATTTCTACAAGCTTATCGACGGCGAATTAAAAGAGATGGAAAACGCGGGAATGATGTCCGCTATGCTCAAGTCCGATTTCTACAACAAGGAGCTGGGACTTTCGGAATTTGACATCAAAAACAGCAAGCCCTCCATTACCTTCCTCGTAAATCCCGTTTATTGCGACGGCTATGTTTACGAATGGTTCTCGATGAAGGTCGCGAGCGCGAGTGTTCCCGCGATCCTCGCGAGCTGCGATATTACCTCGGACTCACCTAGCTGGACATTCTCGCTCTGCGATAAAGAACAGTCGGAAATCGTCAACACTTCAATCAATGAAAACAGCGATATCAGCGGCGTAAGCAAGGCTGTATATAACGGAAAAATCTACTTTATCGGCGGCTTCGGCGACTGGTCGGATGAGGGTATGGTACAAAAAGCTGAGAACGGATTGACAAGAGCGGTGTACTCCTTCGATCCTGCCGATAGAAAGATTACTAAAGAATCCGCTATGCTGCCCGCTGAAAAAGGCTACCTCAATATGAGCTTTATCGAGTGGAACGGCGCTTTGTACGGCTTTATGGGACTCGGCGAGCCCAAG
>CACYDB010000198.1 GCA_902773035.1 uncultured Ruminococcus sp.
AGGCAACCACTCCTGCTTTTATACACAGATTAAATAGGTGATTTATATGGACGATAAGGTATTACAGGCATTGTATGAAACGGTGCTTAACAGAAAAGAAAATAAGAAGGAAGGCTCATACACCTGCTATCTTTTTGAGAAGGGTATAGACAAAATTCTCAAAAAGGTGGGCGAGGAGTGCAGCGAGACGATTATCGCCGCCAAGAATAACGATAACGGCGAGACTGTCTATGAGATTGCCGACCTCATTTATCATCTTATGGTAATGATGGTTCAGCAGGGAATCGAGCTTGACGACGTTCTCAAGGAGCTTGACAAGCGTTCCGAAAAGACGGGGAATCTCAAAACCTTCCATAAGGTAGACAAAAATACATAAGAACACATAAAAACTGCCCGCTATCATTGTGTAGTGGGCTTTGGTTTAATTGGAGTATTTATGACATTCAACATCATTACACTGGGCTGTAAGGTCAATCAGTATGAGTCTCAGACTATGAGCGAAATGCTCAAAAAGTGCGGTTATACGCCGTCTGAGGATAAAAACAGGGCTGATATTACGATTATCAACACCTGTACCGTTACTGCTGTTTCCGACGCCAAGAACCGCAAGCTTATTCATAAGACAAGGCGTAATAATCCCGACGGTATTATTGTACTCACAGGCTGTATGCCGCAGGCGTTTCCCGAGAGGGTTACTGACTTTGAGGGCTGTGATATAGTTCTCGGCAATAAGCGCAGATCTGACTTGATTGATAAGCTCGACGAATTCAAGCTTACACGCGTTAAAATCGTTGATATTGAGGCTCACGACAATAAAGACGCCGAGTATGAAAACATATCTGTAACAAACTTTGACGGTCATACGCGAGCTTTTGTCAAGATTGAAGACGGTTGCAACCGCTTCTGCTCATATTGTATTATACCGTATTCACGCGGTAGAGTCCGCAGCAAGAAGCCTGAGGATTTAAAAAAGGAGATTGAAAAAATAGCCGATAACGGCTATAAGGAGGTTGTGCTTGTCGGCATCAACCTTTCAGCCTACGGTCAGGGCGAGGATTTTGACCTTGCGGACGCGGTCGATATTTGCTGTGATACCGACGGAATTGAGCGCGTAAGGCTCGGTTCCTTTGAGCCTGAGATGATGTACGATAGCCTTATTAAGCGTTTTTCTAAGCAGAAGAAGTTTTGTCCGCAGTTTCATCTTTCACTCCAGAGCGGCAGTGACTCAACTCTAAAGCGTATGCGCCGTCAGTACGATACGGCTGAATATATGAAGATCGTTGAGGATTTAAGGAACAGCTTTGATAATTCCTCGATCACTACCGACGTAATGGTAGGCTTCGCGGGAGAAACTGATGAGGAGTTTACGGAAAGTCTTGAGTTCGTCAAGAAGGTTGGTTTCAGCAAGACTCACGTTTTCCCGTATTCAAGGAGAATGGGAACGCTTGCCGATAAGATGGATAATCACGTTGATAATAAAATCAAGGATAAACGCTCAAAGCTAATGCTTGAAGCCGCTGACGAGCTTCGCAGGGAGTTTTTGTCGTCACAGGTCGGCAGAGTTGAGTCCGTGCTTGTAGAGAGGCTGAGAGACGGCGGATATTATGAGGGCTATACTATGAATTACACTCCCGTTCATATCCTTTGTGATGATGACCTTACGGGTAAAATCGTTGACGTTAAGCTTACTAAGGCGTGTGACGATTACTGCGAGGGTGAGTTAGTCTAAGATTTCTATGAGATTTGCGACTTCCTTCGCGGATTTGTTGTTTTCAAGGTTTACAAAGCTGTACAGCATAAAGCCTTTAAGCTTCTTTTTGCGAATCAGCCTGACCTCATCCTGTAAAATCTTATCCGAATACGACCACGTGCCCGAGTCGCTGTCTGTGCCTGTCTTGTAGCCTGCGAGTCCGATGTACAGGCTGACGCTGTCGTTATACTCAAGAGAAGTCCAGTTATACAGCGCTGTTTCAAATTTCAGCGCGGGATTTTTCAGACTGTAATATAGCTGAGGGCAGATGTAGTCGATGTAACCGTATTTTGAGCACCAGCTTTTTACGTCGGCGTACATCTCGTAATCGTTGTCAATATTGCCCTGCGGTGATATTCCGAAAACCACGTTTTTCTTTATATTGTGAATGATTCCGCGGCACTCGGCTACCAGAATATTTACGTTAGTCATTCGCCAGTCTGTAAGTGACAGAGCTGTCTTTGAGCCGCAGTTGTTCTTGTAGCGGTTGTACTCTTCCTTATCAAAGCTTTTACTTTGGGTAGGGTAGAAGTAGTCGTCGAATTGTATGCCGTCAACGTCATAGTTTTTTACGATTTCTTTGACTCCGTTTTCGATCAGCTTTCTGACGTCAGGCAGTGCGGGATTGTAGTATATCCCGTTTCCGACCTTTACGCCGAGCTTTTTGTTGTTTTTGTAAGGATTGCGTTCTGAGAGCTTTAAGCTGTCTGAGCTTCTGACGCGGTAAGGATTTACCCACGCGTGTATTTTGAGCTTTAGCTTATGACAGTAATCGCACATATATTCCAGCGGATCATATCCCGGATTCTTGCCCTGAACGCCTGTCAGAATATGCGAATAGGGATAGTAGGCTGAGTTATACAGCGCGTCTGAAAATGGTCTGACCTGAACAATAAGCGTATTGAAGTTGTCCTTTTTAGCGGTGTCGGCGATATGGTTGAACTTTCTTTTGAACGAGGAGAATGTCATATCTGTGCTCTGCATATCAAGCTCCATAAAAGTTACCCATACGCCTCTTAATTCGGAATATTCCTGCTTTACCGATACAGGCTTTGATTTTGGAGCTTTATTGTCGTTTCCCGAAAAGGCTATAATAAGGCAAAGTGTTATTAAAGTTAATGTTATCGGGAGCTTGTTTAGTATTTTCATTCTTTTCATCCTTTGGAGTGTATTTATGAATCCTTTACATATTTTTTTGATTTACATAGCGTTGATCAGCGTGATCTCTGTGATAGTTACAATAAGCGACAAGAGTCGCGCGATATCTCATAAATGGCGGGTTAAGGAGCGTACTCTGCTTATACTCGCGGCCTTGGGAGGAAGCGTTTCAATGTATCTGACGATGCAAATAATAAGACATAAAACTCAGAAGCTTAAATTTATGCTCGGAATCCCCGTTATTATTGTTTTACAGGTGATTGCCGTTTATCCGGTGTTCCGTTATGTCGGATAAGGTATTAAAATTTACCGTGCCTGAGGAAATAGATACTATCAAGGCTCGGACCTTTCTGAGAAAGTACTGTAATGTTTCCGCTCGTATGATAGCACGTTTGAAGCGAGAAAAAGACGGAATTTTAAGGGAAGGAAAAATTCTGCGTACAATTGATACATTAAAGGGCGGGGAAGTGGTTGAGCTCAGGCTTCCTGAGGATACAAACAGCGTTGTTGCGGTAGAAGGCGATTTAAATATTCTGTTTGAGGATAATTATATAATTGTCTTTGATAAGCCTGCGGGAACGCCTGTTCATCCGACGAAGATTCATCAGCTCAATACACTGGCTAATTTTCTGTCCTACCGTCAACAGCAAACGGGTGAGAACTACACCTTTAGAGCAATCAACCGTCTTGACAAGGATACTTCGGGTATTGTTGTTGTCGCTAAGGATAAATACACGGCTAAGGCGTTGTTTGATAATATCAGCAAAGTATATTATGCTGTTTGCGAGGGGATAATCGACAGCGCGGGTACGATTGATAAGCCGATAAGATTGCTTGAAGGCCATACAATCCAGCGTACTACCGCTGACGACGGCGCAAGGTCGGTTACGCATTATAAGCCGCTTAAAATTGTCAATAACCACACTTTACTTGAAGTGACGCTAGAAACAGGGCATACGCATCAGATTCGCTGCCATTTTTCGAGTATAGGTCATTCGCTCGCGGGCGACGATATGTACGGCGGCTCGCGTGAATGTATTACGCGTCAGGCGCTTCACTGCGGCAGCGTTACCTTTACTCATCCGATCACCAAGGAAGAAATAACCGTTGTCAGCAAATTGCCCGACGATATAAAAAAGCTGATAGAAGAATAACAGGACTGCCGTCGGCAGTCCTGAATTTATTTGAATTTGATTTTTTCTTTTTTGTTTACGCCGAGAATACCTCCGAGTATACCCGGTACGATCGTTACGACAAGCTTTAATAGCGTCATAATGCTCAGTCCGTCCTTTATTTCGGAAATCCCCGATAAAAATAATATTAAAAACATTATAAAGCCTGTAACGGAGCCGATTATTATTCCGTTCATATGGTAAATTCTTCCGGCTGTGAATCCGCCGATAAGAGAACCTACGCCGATAAACGCGAGAATAATATATTCGAGTATATCGGCAGGCAGTATACCCGTTTGTAATATTATAATTGAGCTTATAATCAGCAGTATTGTAATTATCAGGCTTCCGACCACTACGCCGAAGAACAGCGCCTTGATAAGCTTTTTGTTAATAGTTCCGACTGAGTTGTTCAGTGCTTTCATAAAAAATTCCCCCAAATACAATCCTAAAAGATTATATTCAGGGGAGAAGTTTTTTATTCTTTATTTTTTGAATTTTGCAAAGAAGCCTTTTTTCTCAGTCTGAGCAGGCTGAGCCGTTTCCTTCTGAGTATCAACGCTTGAGATGCACCATCTCTTCATCTTCATCTTGTTTCGGTCTGAGCCTGTCTCGATGATGATAGCGTC
>CACYDB010000199.1 GCA_902773035.1 uncultured Ruminococcus sp.
AAGCTCGACGTTGTTGAGGTTCCGACAAACAAGCCCCTCGCGAGAATTGACCTGCCCGACTCTGTTTTCCAGACTGAGATGGGTAAGTTCAGAGCTGTTATCGAACAGATCGCCGAGGTTCACGCAAAGGGTCAGCCTGTGCTTGTCGGCACGATCTCGATCGAGAAGTCTGAGCTGCTTTCAAAAATGCTCAAGAAGCGCGGTATCAAGCACAACGTCCTCAACGCCAAGCAGCATGAGAGAGAGGCTGAGATCATCGCTCAGGCGGGTATGTACGGCGCCGTTACGATCGCTACGAATATGGCGGGTCGTGGTACCGATATTATCCTCGGCGGTAACGCGGAGTATCTGGCGAAGGCTTCTATGCGTAAGCAGGGAATCGACGACGAGCTGATCGCCGAGGCTACGGGCTACGCTGAGACTGACGACGAGGAGATCCTTGAGGCGCGTAAGATCTTCAAGGAGCTTAACGATAAATACAGCGAGGAAATCAAGGAGGAGGCTGAGCAGGTAAGAGAAGCAGGCGGACTCTTTATCATAGGCACGGAGCGTCACGAGTCAAGACGTATTGACAACCAGCTCCGCGGTCGTGCCGGTCGTCAGGGCGACCCCGGTACGTCAAGGTTCTTCCTCTCAACCGAGGACGACCTTATGCGCCTGTTCGGAGGCGACAGAATGAAGGCTATGCTCGAGCGTATGAACGTTGACGAGGATATGCCGATCGAAAATAAAATGCTCACGAATATCATCGAGGGCTCGCAGGAGAAGGTCGAGCTCAGAAACTTTGGTATCCGTAAGGACGTTCTCCAGTACGACGACGTTCTTAACCGTCAGCGTGAGATCATCTACACTCAGCGTGATCAGGTTCTCGACGGCGAGGATCTCCACGACACTATCCTCAAGATGCTCGAGGAGAATATCACTGAGACAGCGGCTCAGTTCCTGCCCGCAGACGTCAAGGATAACTGGAACCTCACAGCCCTGCTCGACACATACGATGGCTGGGCTATTCAGGACAGAAGCAAGTACAAGTTCTCCGACGAGGACATTGAAAATATCGAGCCTGAGGAAATCAGGGATATGATCATCGAGGACGCGAAGGCTATCTACGCCGAGAATGAAACCCTGCTTCCCGAGGAAACTATCAGAGAGATGGAGCGCGTATACCTGCTCCGCTCGGTCGATACCTACTGGATGGATCACATCGACAATATGGAACAGCTCAAGGCGGGTATCCACCTGCGTTCATACGGACAGCACGACCCTGTTGTTGAGTATCGTCTCGAGGGCTTCGATATGTTTGACGAGATGATCGCCTCTATCCGCGAGGATACGGTAAAGCTTATGCTCACTCAGCCGAGAAGGATCTATGAGCAGAAGAGAAGGAGAGAGGCTATCGCGGCGGCGAAGCGTCTTGCGGCTCAGAAGGCGGCTGACGCCAGAGCTGAGTCGGGAGAGTCGGACGACGAGGGCGACGTAGTTAAGGACGCGCTCAAGCGTAAGCAGGTAGCGGAGCCTACTCAGACCTCGGGCGACGGCACAGATACCGCGAATAAGACTATCCGCAAGGGTAAGAAGATCGGAAGAAACGATCCCTGTCCGTGCGGCAGCGGCAAGAAGTACAAGAAGTGCTGCGGCAGGGACGCATAAAAGTTAAGAAGGAATAACGAGGGATAAATATGTCAGTAATCAAAAAAGTTCGCACGCGTTACGCGCCCTCTCCGACGGGTTTTATGCACGTCGGAAATCTGCGCACGGCGCTGTATGAGTATCTTATCGCAAAATCTCAGGGCGGTACCTTTGTGCTCAGAATCGAGGACACTGACCGCGAAAGATATGTTGAGGGAGCTGTGGACGTTATCTACAACACCCTCAAGACCGCGGGAATCACTCACGACGAGGGTCCCGACGTCGGCGGCGACTACGGTCCCTACGTTCAGTCTGAGCGCAGGGAGATGTATCTGCCCTACGCCGAGCAGCTTGTTAAAGAGGGCAAGGCTTACCGCTGCTTCTGCTCAAAGGAGAGGCTCGAGAAATTAGCCGAGACCTCTGAGTTCGGCGGCTACGACAGACATTGCCGCGATCTCAGCGAGGATGAAATTCAGGCGGAGCTTAATAAGGGCACGCCCTATGTTATCCGTCAGAAAATGCCGCTCGAGGATAAGACGACGTTTAAGGACGCTGTGTTCGGCGAGATAAGCGTTGATAACAGCGAGCTGCAGGATCAGATCCTTATCAAGACAGACGGTTATCCGACCTACAATTTCGCGAACGTAATAGACGATCACACTATGGGAATCACGCACGTAGTAAGAGGCAGCGAGTATCTCAGCTCTACGCCGAAGTACAATCTGCTTTATGAGGCGTTCGGATGGGAGATCCCGACCTACGTTCATCTTCCGCTCATTATGGGCAAGAACGAGGACGGCACAGTCAGCAAGCTCAGCAAGCGTCACGGCTCGACGGGCTTTGAGGACTTGGTCGAGGACGGATATCTGCCCGAGGCTATCATCAATTATATAGCTCTGCTGGGCTGGTGTCCCAAGGATAATCAGGAGATTTTTACGATGAAGGAGCTGGAGGAAAGCTTTTTCATCGAGGGTATTTCAAAGTCGCCCGCTGTGTTTGACTACGACAAGCTTTTGTGGATGAACGCGGAGTACATCAAGGCTATGAGCGACGAGGAGTTCACCGAGAGGGCTATGCCTTTCTACAAGGAGGCTCTCGGGGGAATGGATGTTGACTATAACAAGTTTGCCGCCATTTTGAAGCAGAGGACGGAGAAATTCACCGAAATTCCCGACAAAATCAGATTTTTCGCTCAGCTTCCCGAGTATGATACGGAGCTGTTTGTAAATAAAAAGAGCAAGACTAATCTTGAAAATTCGCCCGCGCTTCTTAAAGAGGCTTACGACAGGCTAAAGGCTCTGGACGAGTGGAACCACGACTCTATCCACGACTGCCTTATCAATATGGCTCAGGAGAAGGAGCTCAAAAACGGTACTGTTATGTGGGGAGTCAGGATCGCCGCGGCAGGTCAGAAGGTCACTCCCGGCGGCGCGATCGAGATTCTCGATATCCTCGGCAGAGAGGAAGCGCTCAGGAGAATTGAGATTGGACTTAGTAAGTTTGAGGATTTAAATATAGCCTCGAAAGAACAATTTGAGAATTTGTTCTAATGGTGATTATATGGAGAATGAAAAATTAGTTAACGAAAATTTTATACATCGTTTTATAAAAGAGGATATCGCCGAGGGCGGCGATTATTACGGCAAGACGGTTCATACACGTTTTCCGCCTGAGCCGAACGGTTATCTGCACATCGGTCACGCAAAGGCTGTGTGCGTGGACTTCGGCACGGCTGAGAAATTCGGCGGACTGTGCAATCTGAGAATGGACGACACCAATCCTACAAAGGAGGATGTGGAGTACGTTGACGCTATCAAGGAGGACATCAAGTGGCTCGGCTTTGACTGGGACGACAGGTTCTACTACGCGTCGGATTACTTTGAGCAGATGTACGGCTTCGCCGTTGAGCTTATCAAAAAGGGACTCGCCTATGTCTGCGAGCTGACGGGTGAGCAAATGCGCGAATACCGCGGAGACCTCTCAACTCCCGCGAAATCTCCCTACCGTGACAGACCTGTTGAGGAGAGCCTCGACCTGTTCAAGCGTATGAGAGATGGCGAGTTTGAGGACGGCAGAATGACTCTGAGGGCTAAAATCGACCTCGCGTCAGGCAACTTCGCTATGCGTGATCCCGTTATTTACAGAATCAATCATATGAGCCATCACAGAACTGGCGACAAGTGGTGCATCTACCCGATGTACGACTTCGCGCATCCTATCGAGGACGCGCTGGAGGGCATTACGCACTCGCTGTGCACGCTGGAGTTTGAGGCTCACAGACCGCTCTACGACTGGGTCGTTGACAATATCACGGCTCCCGTTAAGCCGAGACAGATCGAGTTCGCGAGACTCGGTATCAATCACACGGTTATGAGCAAGCGTAAGCTCAGAAGGCTTGTTGAGGAGAATTTCGTCAGCGGCTGGGACGATCCGCGTATGCCGACTCTGTGCGGAATGAGACGCAGAGGCTATACGCCTGAGTCGATCAGGGGCTTTACAGACCAGATCGGCGTTTCAAAGGTCAACTCCACGGTTGAGTACAGCTTCCTCGAGCATTGTCTGCGCGACGACCTCAATGAGAGAGCCGCGAGAGCTATGGCGGTGCTCGACCCCGTAAAGCTTGTAATCACGAACTATCCCGAGGGTCAGACCGAGGAATTTGAAATAGAAAATCACCCCAATCATCCCGAGATGGAGACGAGAAAGGTGACTTTTTCGAGAGAGCTTTTCATTGAGTCAACGGACTTTATGGAGGAGCCGTTCAAGAAGTATCAGCGTCTTTACCCCGGCAACGAGGTCAGGATCAAGAGCGCGTATATCGTGAAGTGCACGGGCTGTAAGAAGGACGAGGACGGAAACGTGGTTGAGGTTTACGCCGAGTACGATCCCGAGACGCGCGGAGGTAATACTCCCGACGGAAGAAAGGTCAGGGGCACTATCCACTGGGTCAACGCCAATGACTGCGTTGACGCGGAGATCAGGCTGTACGACAACCTCTTTACCGTTGAGGAGCCCGACGCGGCTGAGGGAGATTTTACCGAGTATATCAATCCCGAGTCGCTTGTTGTGCTTGAAAACTGCAAGCTGGAAAAATCCCTGCTTAACGCCAAGCCTGAGGACAGGTTCCAGTTTATGAGACAGGGCTACTTCTGCGTTGACAGCAAGGACAGCTCTGAGGACAGGCTCGTGTTTAACAGAGCCGTCGGACTCAAGGACAGCTTTAAGAAAAATTGAGAATTGATAATTGAAAATTGAAAATTGTGGTCGGGTAGACAGATTATTCCGTAAGGAGCGTTTGTTTCCCGACCATATCAGTATTTCGCTATCGCGAAGCGATATATTAATTATGTCGGGCAGAGAAGTTGATTTTTACATCAACCCTTCTGCCCGACGTTAATTTTCCATTTTCCATTTTCAACTTTCAATTGCTTCAAACTACGGTTATTTTGCAGTGGAGTTTCTTTTTGCCGTATTTGACGGTTATTGTAGCCTTGCCTTTGGACTTGGCTTTGACCGTTCCTTTATAGGACACCGTCGCGACTCTCTTGTTTGAGGACTTGAAGGTCACGACCTTTGAGGTGCCTTTGATT
>CACYDB010000200.1 GCA_902773035.1 uncultured Ruminococcus sp.
TAGATACGGAAAGCACCTCGGGGATAATCTCGCCTGCCTTACGAATTATGACCGTGTCGCCGACGCGGATATCCTTTTCCCTGATGAAATCGAGGTTGTGGAGCGTCGCGCGGGAGACGGTGGTTCCCGCCAAGAGTACAGGCTCAAAATTGCCGACTGGAGTAAGCACGCCTGTTCTGCCGACGTTGATTTCGACGGAGAGCAGCTTTGTTTCCTTTTCTTCGGGAGGATATTTGTACGCCTCCGCCCAGCGAGGAAATTTTGCGGTTGAGCCGAGTTCTGAGCGCATTTCAAGGCTGTCTACCTTGACAACCGCGCCGTCGATCGCGAAGGGATTTTCTCCGCGAGTATCGCCGATTCGCTCTATCTCGGAAATTACGTCGTCGATATTATCATATCTGTTATAAAAAGCTGTGGGGATTCCGAGGCTTTTGAGGTAGTCGAGCGACTCCTTGTGGGATACAAGCTCCTTGCCCTCTATTCTCTGGATATTGAACACAAGTATATCGAGCTTTCTCTGCGCTGTGATACGGCTGTCCTTTTGTCTGAGTGAGCCAGCCGCGGCGTTGCGGGGATTTTTGAAGGTTTTTTCTTCATTTTCCTCCTGCCTTTTGGTAAGCTCAAAGAAGCTCTCGAAGGACATATATACCTCGCCCCTGACTTCAAGATAGGACGGGGCGTCCTTTAGTCTGTGAGGGAGGGATTTTATTGTGAGGATATTATCGGTCACATCCTCGCCTGTTATACCGTCGCCGCGCGTGGAAGCTCGGGAGAGTACGCCGTTTGTGTACTCAACGGATACCGAAAGTCCGTCGATCTTCGGTTCGACTACGTAGGACGGATTATCGACTGTTTCGCGAACCTTTCTGTCAAAATCACGCAGCTCGTCAAATGAAAAGCTGTCGTGAAGGCTCTCCATCTTGACCTCGTGGGTAACGGGAGAGAATTTTTCTCCCGCGTTTCCGCCTACCTTCTGAGTCGGAGAGTCGGGAGTTATAAGCTCGGGAAACTCCGCCTCGATATCCTCGAGCTCACGCATCATTTTATCGTAGGTAAAGTCGTCGATTTCGGGATTATCCTGATTGTAATACAGGTCGTTGTGGCGTTTGAGCTCTTTTCTGAGCTCCTCCGCCCTGCTTATCGCTTCAAGTAAAATCATTTTATCACCGTGTTATCTGTTATTAATAGCGGATGTACCCTTCTCGCGCAGGAATGTTGACTCTAAATCCGCGAGGTGAAGCTTGACGGCGAGCGGATACATATTGTAAGCCTGCGAAATGGTGCCGCTGTTCTTATCGCCAAACTCGCCCATATGCCAGCGGATAGCCATAGCCTCGTCGAGCTTGAGCTTCATAAAGCGTTCAATGAGAAAAACGGATTTCTCGCCGTGGCCAAACGGGAATCGGTCGTCTACGGCAAAGTAAGGAACCTTTTCCCATCTGCCTGTTTCCTCATTCTTTACATTTCGCGAGCTGACCTTGTAGAACTGAGACTTGCACAAATCATGAAGCAGAGCGCAAATCGCGAAGCTCTCGGCGCTGTCGTTTTCCTCATCAAAATGCTTCTCAATCATAGTGTTGTACACGCTGACAGAGTGCATTACAAGACCGTGCTCACAGGCGCAGTGGTAGCGTGTGCTCGCCGGGGCGTCGAAGAAGTCGGTTTTTTCGAGCCATTCGAGCAACTGAGCAGAGCCCTCTCTTGTTATATTGTCCTTATATATCTTGATAAATTCTTCTTTAGCTGTCATAATTCTCTCCTGTACAAAATAATATATATCAATTTTAAAGTATTGCGCTCCTTTTGTCAATCAAAAAGGATAGATAATTTTGATCGTGATATTAATGATGTTGTCAACACGGGCTAGTTATGATATAATTATGCGGAAAAGAAGGCGATAATTATGAATAAGAATCACGAAAGTCTTTCTCAGCGCTTAAAAAAAGCGGGCTTCTCCCCCTCTGAGATCCAATCGGTATTTACGGGGATCGCGAAAATGCGCGCTGAGGAAAAAAGCTTTCTCGAATATTCTGACGAAAACTGGGGCGCGGCGTTCAACGCGTCTGAGTGCTTTTATACAATGATCAAACAGGCAACGGCTGAAACAGCGGCATATTTTGACTCGCTAACAGAGGAAGAAAAAAGCTTGAAGCAGTACACGTTTACGGCTCTTTTCACCCTGCAAAACAGAGCCTCTCAGCAATATCTTGAAATACTCACGCTCGTTAAGAACGGCTTTTCAGACGGAGCTTTCGCGCGATGGCGCTCGATGTATGAGCTATCGGTTATCAGCTCGTTTATACTCAAATACGGCGAGGTTGTTGCCGAGAAGTTCATTGAGGCGTCGGAGTCTCAGGATAGATACGACTGGGCTATGGCGAGCGGTGTATTCTCGGAGAAAAAGCGGCACGTTACCTTCGGCGATTTATTAAAGCTCTGCGATATGGACGCTGAGGTATGTAAGGAAAATTACACGGTCGCGAATCAGACGGTGCATGCTTCTCCTCAGGGCACCTTCGGCAGACTCGGCGCTCAGGAAGGTACAGGCTCGGACTCTCAGCGAAGCGGTTACGGAATCGCCGCTCCCGCAATCCACAGCGCGAATACGCTGGCGCTTATATCCTCGATGCTGTTCTCACTCTATCCTGATGAAAAGACGATGGAGACGATGTCGCTCTCGGCAAAATGGCTTGACGAGCTCATTGAAATTTACTGCGACACTCACGAAAAGCTATTTCCCGACGATAAAGAAGAATAATAACGATAAAGGCGGTTCAGTTCTCAAAGAGAGCTGAACCGTCTTTTTAAAATCAAGGGAAAAATTCCATATCAGAGAAAATCTTCCGCTGTCCAAGTAGTGAATATTTTATTATAAGTACCTTCTATATTATACTTTTTTGTAACAATCGACTCGCAGATAACGTCAACACTGCTGAGTTCCTCAACTTTTATCTCAGGAGTTGTATATAATTCTTTAATTTTGATTTCCATAGTTTTTCCTCCAAAATTATTTCATCAAATTTCTTTCATCCGACCCGCAAGCTTACGGGTTAAACACATCGGATGAATTAAACACAATTCCCGTGGCGTCGTTCTTTGAGTAATTAATATAATGGGTTTCGCCCTTATACCTGATATAGAAACGGGCTATCAGCTTAGTGTCCTTCGGGACTTCATCAATACCCGCTGTAATGTACTTATACTCTGTTGAGTCAAAATTGACGTTACCGTATTCGCCTGAAATGCTGTTTGCGGTGTTTTTACAGGAGTGCTTTCCTGCTTTTTCAACCGTGACCTTATCAAGATTAACGTTCACGTCATTGGATGTAGCGACAAAAACATAACCGAAGTCATAGCTCGAATCGCTGTAAAGCTTCCTGAGAATTTTTGAGCTTAAAACAGTCATAAATCTCAGGCTGCCCGTGTCTTCTTCAACAACTTCCTCTTCATCGGCAAGCTTTTTATTTACACCGAGAATACGTCCTCCGAAGTACTGCTCCGCGAGTTCGCTGTTGCAGCCGAAGATCACGTCGCCGAGGCTGTCGGGAGTAAGCTTTTCGTTTATAAGCTCTGTTGTAAGGGTTTTCTCTTTTGTAATTGAATAGAACTGACCGCTTGAATAACGGTAAAGATTTCCGTCATCGTCAACGAAGTGCTCGATATTACCTTTCTCAAAGATATCAGCTTCCTTAGCGGGAATCTTGCGATAAAACTCACCGAGATGCTGAGGCTCTACTGTTGAGAAAACGAATGCGTTGTCGTCATTCGCGCCGATGAAATAAAGGTAATTATGAGCTCCCTCAACGCTTGTATTGTCGAACTCATAAGGACCGTGTCCCTCATAAGCCACGGCGTCAGCGTTAACATAATTATAACCATAGTTATTCTTTCCGACGCCGACATAACCGTTAAATGTAGCGCTGCTGACTGTCGGATCTGACATAAAGGTTACCTTAGCGCCTTCTCCGACTCTTACTCTTGCGTTTCCAAAGAAGCCGTCTCCCGGATGGTAATCATCTATACCAAGATTATTATGGTAACCGCTGATATCGCCGAGCACTTTGCCGTACATATAGTTGGGATAGAAAATATAGGGATCATCCTCAGAGCCTGTTCCGTCAATGAACACAGTTGTGCCGAGGTGCGAAAAATCGTTTTCGATAATATCGGCGACAACAGTATCTCCGAGCATAAGCTTACTGTTCTCAACCGAGAATCCTGCTATGTCTTTTCCCAGTAACGCGGGAGCGTTGTCATTGTATTTATAATATGTGTTTTCAACTCCGTACACTGCTTCGCTGTCAATCGGCAAAATACTGTTTGTCTTTTTGATTTTGATATAATGAGCTGTGTATGTAGCGTCGCTTGTCAGAACGCTGATAGCAGGCGACCATCCGGTGAAAACATATCTGTAATTATCGTCAGGTCTTGCGGGAAGCTCTCCGTAGTATTGAGGCTTTTTACCCTCGGGGTATTCTCTTTCGTCAAGCAGAGTGCCGTCATAATTTTCCCATCTGACATTGTAGTTAACAATCAGCTCGCTGCTGTACTGAGCGGTGTAATCAACGTCGGCGACAACATCGGTTGGTGACGGTGACCATCCGCTGAAAACGTGACGGTAATTTTCGTCATAGTATGTTTCGGGAGTTCCGTTCGGGTAAACGGGAGTCTGATATGCCTCATAGCTCTGTGAAGCAAGCTCTGTACCGTCATAGTCGAGCCATCTTACAGTGTAGGTTTTCGCAGTTGTCGCAAAATGCGCGGTATAGGTTACGTCGCAGGTAACTTTGGGTAAATTATCTGTCGCATAAACCTTACCGTCAACTGAGGACAGCCAGCCGTCAAAGGTGTAGATATACTGAACGTCCTCGGCTTTTGAAGGCTCGATGCCATCATATTGAGGAGTTGAATTAAAAGCTAAATCGGTATCTGTTTCTAAAACAGTATCACCGTTTTTCCATGTAACCGTACTTACGGCAGGAGCCCATGTAATATTTATTTCTTCAAGATACATAGCGCCGTTGTTCGAACGCAAGCCTATAAAGGTATAATCGCCGTCAATAGTAAGCTCGGCGCTTGTACCGTAAACTATGGTACCCAGAAGAGTTCCTTTGTTGTTCTCATTATACAGATCCGCGGCTGAATTGTATGCTGATGTTTTACCGTAAATCTCAAGCGTTCTTTCGTTTGGTGTGTTACTGTTCCACGTAACTTCTACTTTAGCGACCTTTCCGCCTGAGGAAGTTGTAACTATACCGGATTTAGCTTGACTATTTGTGCTGACACGCAATTGAATGGAATCATATCCTCCCGCGGAATTTCCGGCGTAAACTGCGCCGGAAGCTCCTGTCTTACCACTCCAAGAAGTATAAGTCGTACTACCATTAGCAACCTCGGTAGTTTCACGAGTAAGAGTATCGGTTGTCGCGTACTTTGATTTAAGCTGGAAATTTGCGGTATAGGAGGCGTCACCAGTAACTTTTGTAACAGAGGGAGTCCAACCTGCAAAGATGTAGTAGTAATCGTTATCAGATGAAGACTTGGTCGGCGCCTCGCCATATTCAGGAGTTTCATCGTAGGCGACGTTGTCAGATTTGAGAACGGTGGTACCGTCATCATTATACCAAGTTATCGTATATTCTCTGATTGTTTCAGAGAAATGCGCCGAATAGGTTACATCGTCGGTAACATTTGGTAAAGCGTCGGACGCATAAACCTGATTGTCCGCAGAGGACTGCCAACCGTCAAAGGTGAAGGTATATTTAGGGGTTGCGGCTTTTGCAGGTTCACTTCCATTAAACTCAGGAGTCGCGTTATATGATAAACCTGAATCAGTTTCAATGGTATCATCACCGTTTTTCCATGTAACAGTAAAGGTTCGGTCAGATTGCTCATAATAAGCGGTATAAGTTAAATCATCAGTTACATGAGGGAAATTAGCGGCAGAATTGGTATATAAGGTATCGTCATCGGGAAGCTTCCATCCTTTAAAGGTATATGTATAAGACTCGGTAGAAGCTTTCTCGGGATCTGTTCCCGTGTAAGTATAATCGGTATCTTCTTCAATATTTTCGGTTTTTATCTCGGAACCGTCATCGTTATTCCATGTGACTTTATGTGTAGGCTTTGACGCCCATGTGATTTTTATTTCATCAATATAAATTGCGCCTGTTTCACTTCTTAAGCCAATAAATCTGTATTCATCGGTCACATTGAGCACAGTACTTGTCCCTCTGACAATTGTTCCGATCAAGACACCTTTTTTTGAATCCTTATATAAATCAGAAGCTAATGAATATGCGGAATTCTTGCCGTAAACTTGCAATTTTCCGCTTCCGGCGGTGGAGCTATTCCATGTAACTTCAATCTTTGTAACCTTACCGCCTGACTGAGTAGAAACTATACCGCAATCAGAGCCATCAGTTTTCATCTGAATAATATTTTTGTTGCCCGCAGAGGTTTTACCCGAGTATATCGCATTAGTTTGATCTGACATATCAACCCATGAGGTATATGACGAACCGCTTAAATTGATTAAGTCATTATTCAAGGTATCAACATTGCCGCTTGATGAAGAAATCGGGGTTTCTGTAAACTGAGCTGTATATGTTATATTCTGCGTTACTTCGGAAATTGCGGGGGACCAACATGAGAAGGTGTAATTATTCTCGGCGTCGGAGGGTTTTGACGGGACTGAGCTGCCTTTGTATTCAGGAGTTTCACCTTCGGCGTAGCTTTCCTCGTCAAGAACTGTTCCGTCATAGTTTTTCCATGTTACTGTATAGGATGAAGATGAATCGTTTTCCCAATCTATTTTGATTTCATCAAGGTACATAGCGCCGCTGCTTGAGCGCATACCGATAAACTGGTAATCACCTTCAACGACGAGTTCTGTGCTTGATCCTTTTACAATGGTACCGATAGCAGTTCCGTTAAGAGAAAAAGAAGAAGAATATGCAGTATTGGAACCATAAATATTCAAAGTCCTCCCATTAGTAGTATTACTGTTCCAAGTAACAGTTACTTTCTTCGCTTTACCGCCGGAGGAAGTACAAACAATACCATTCGTAACAGTATTATTAAGCTGAATAGCTCCATAGTTTTTTGCGGTTTTACCAGCGTATACAGCGCCGGAACTTTTTGTAACACCGTTAGTACTTGTATACGATGTACTTGTTGCAGTAAAATCATTTGCAGTAAGCGTATTCGTTACCGTCGCAGCATTGGCTTCATAAGGTATAAGTGAGAACATACTCACTATCATTACCATCGTCAGTATAATACTGATTGAGCTTTTTATCCCTTTCATTTTATCACCTTAGCCTTTCAAATTTACCTATAACAAAAATTGATACTATAACCCAATATAACTGTATATTTTTTAGGAGATTTTAACATAATAATACGATGAAGTCAATAAAAAGAATGTATTATTCACATAGTTTCAAGATGATTCACTTTATGTAAGAATAATTCAGAATTATAGCTATTCTGAATGTATATAGATATTCACATATCACAGAAAAACGGCTCCGCGTTATAAGCGCAGAGCCGTTTATAATTATTTAATCTTTAGCTTAACAGTAGTGTTCTTGGTGGCTTTTTTGTAGGTTGAATTGCCCGCGGCAACTATCTTGAGCTTGATCTTGTAGGTGCCCTTCTTGTATTTGCCCTTGGCAATTGTGATTTTACCGTTCTTGGAATTCACCTTGATCTTTTTGTAAATCTTCTTTGTTGTGCCTGATTTTACTTTAGTTATCTTTACCGCTCCCTTGGCGTTCTTAACCGCTAGAAGCTTTATATTAACCTTAACCTTCTTAAGCTTGCTTGCCTTGACCGCCTTTGTCTTTTTTACAAGCTTCATAAGATTGGCTTTCTTCGCGGAAGAGTTTCCTGACACGCCGTTTACAACGACTTTGACATTCCTGAGCGTATTCATTATTGTTCTGCCCGCGCTTGTAATAACAGAGTTGCTGACATAAGCTGTATCAATAGAGTCGAGCTCCTCCATAATGAAATTGACATAAGCGTTTCCTGAGGCGCCTGATTTAACCTTGAACTTAACCTCTACCAGTACTCCCCCGTTTTTGAAACTGTAGGGTCTTACCGGAGACGAGAAGTTGAAGCAGGCTGAGCTGGAGGTGGCGGTGATATTATCTATAACACTGGCGTCAATTACGGGGAACTTCCACGAGCTTATCTCGAGCTTGGAGCTGTCGTAATTGATTGTCGCCTGAGCGTCAACGAGAGGATCGTTGTTATTAAGAGTGTATGTGAGAACAATCTCGTTACCCTTGATTTCCTTTGAGTTGACTGTCTCTCCGTTGACCATAAAGTCCGCTGTGAGCTTGCCTGCGCTCTTAGTCGAAGAAGATGATGAATTATCAGTTGAAGGATAATAGGGCTGTACGGACGGTATATACGGGTCGGGATTTACATAAGGATCCGGCGAGGGAATATACGGGTCGGGTGACGGGATATACGGATCGGGATTGTAGTTTGTGTCGTCATTGTAGGAGCTTGAACCGTCTGACCAGCTGCCGCCGTACTTTGTCTTAGGCTCGCCTGAGAGTCCGTCAACGCTCTGAATTGTTCCGCTGATTGAATATGTGCCGCCGTCCTGCAGATAAAGGTCCTCTGTTTGCATAATAACATTTGACCATGTTTCGTCGGGAGCGCCGCCTGTAGTAGATAAGAAAATTACATTATCGGATACGCCTGAGAAAGAGTATTTTCCGCCGCTCTGTGAGCCTGCTACGGCTGTTCCGACTCCGTTTGAGCCCCATGTCCAGACGTACCATTCTCCCGCGCCTGAGGCATCGCCGGGGTTAAGATAAACTTTACCGGAACCGCTGTCGCTCCAACCTGAATTATTGTTGTCGTCCCAGCCGGAGTAATTGTTGTCCTCCCAGCCTGAGTTGTTATTATCTTTCCAGCCGGAGTTATTGTTGTCGTTATTTCCTGAGTTGTCTGAGCCTCCGCCCCACTCTACTCTGAGGTGAGCGCCTTCGCCGTCTCCCCAGTATACTGTAGCGTGTGAGCCCTGAATAGTCATATCGTCGGACTGGTTCCAAACGTTAGACCAGTCCTGATTGGGAGTTTCTCCCCACGGGCATCTTACGACAAGAACATTATTGTCGCAGTCGTCAAAATATACGTTGTAGGCGTCTTCGCCGTGACCTGATACAAGGTGGCCGTCTGAGCCATCGGGCCATGTCCAGATGTACCAGCTTGTAGGAACATCGGGAGTATCGCAGTTTGATACGTCAACAGAGATCGTCTGTCCGCCTGTCTGAGTTTTATCTGTTTCCGCGGCTGACGCGGTTATGCTCAGCGCCGTAAAACAGCTTATCAGAAGACAAAGTGACAGAGCTATTGATACGATTCTTTTTGTCATCATAAATCCTCCTAAATCAATTTTGAGTTTCATAACTTATCATATTAATTGTAACAGATTTATTACAAATTCACAATCCAAATTTTATTCCAAATTATGATATAAAACTGTTAAATATAGAAAACGCCGACTCATTTTTAGAGTCGGCGATATATCTAAATGGCTGTTACCACTTATACAGCTTATTATTTGATATTGAAATCTTCGGACAGTAATTGTACGCAAGTGCAGCCTGTTTTCCTGCTTTTGCGTAAAGCTTATTGTTTTTGACAGTAATTTTGCCGAACTTTGTACCGTTATCGCTTGATATGTACAGACCGTTTCTACCGCCCTTGATTGTATTATTCGCGAATACATTCTTGTACTTTGAAAGCTTCTTGAATTTACCCGCGCTTAGCAAATAACAGCCTATATTATAATTATTGTTACTGCCTTTAGAGTAAATCTTGTTGCCCTTTACCGTTACGCCGGCGGCGTTATGCAGGCATAGTGCTTCGTGCGTATAGCCGTAAATAGTGTTATTGAGAATCTTGATGTTAGTGTGGTGTCCGGAGATCCACTTGTTGCCATCGCTGTCGGTCTTATTGGTGCAGATTCCGCGACCGCCTTTTACCGTACAATTCTTGACAGTGATATTTTTGCAGACCTGACCCTTAACAAACTTTGAGCCATAGGACTTCTCGGACGGCGCAGTCTTTGAGGAAGCGACATCAATCTGGAGAACTTCATCAATACCTTTTGTATTTTTCTTGCCCTTTGCGATGAGCTTGCACTTGTCAAAGGTTACATTCTTGCAGGCAATCAACTCAACCGCATGACTGAAATAATTGGTCTCGATATATACATTCTTGAATTTTATATTCTGAGCATGAGCGAATCGAAAATTAGAGGTCGAGTGCGTTGATTTAGTAAGCCCCTTGATGAGCCACTTACCGCCTTCAATTGTGACATTCTTCATCGAATTATAGTTGAGCTTGCTGCTCGCGTTGGCGGCAATCGGAATCAGGCTATCCTGTATAATTGTCGCGCCCTTTGCGATAATGGTCTTGTTGCTGCCCATCCAAATCATTGAGCCAAGATGTATTGTGGTTTTCGGAAGGACGATAGTTCTCTTTTTGTTGCCGCTGAGGAGATCATTTATCGCCCATATGGAGTCTTTATTGAGGATGATTTTTCCGTCGCTGTCGAGTGTTCCGATAACTGAACCGTTGAACTTGTAGGAATTGTCCTCGGCAGAAACAGAAATCGTGAAAATGCCGAAAATCATCAATGAAACAAATAATATACTAAGGATTTTTTTCATTACAGCTCTACCCTCTCGTTTATTATGAATAAATTATATCACTCCGAGATTGATGTGTCAATA